>JAFRMD010000164.1 GCA_017430835.1 Methanosphaera sp. | reverse complement strand
TGCACATTCGTAACCTAAGGATTGTAACCATACACCAGGGGTTGGTCCACCCATTTCTTCTCTGTTATATACAGATTCGTTACTCCATACATCACATACACCAGCGGTTAAGTTACCCATTAAGTCTGCGTGAGCACAGGTAGCGTTTTTACCTTCTGCACAAATAGGTACAGATGCAATTGATTTTACAATAGGGTTTTCATATCCACAATCTTTTGTAGGTCCGGTTGCACCACATTCAATAGCTACTAAACTTCTTGCACCTGCAATAGCTCTAGCTACTGCTGCGATTGTGTGTGATACGTTTTTAGCTAATAATCCACCAGCTAAGAACATTGCAGTGTTAGCTTGTGCACAGTCTGTGTCTCCACCAGCAACTACATTGTTTCTTTTTGCACAGTCTACAATTTTAGTCCACATGTATTCCATATCGTTGGAACCGAGTACACCTATACCGTAGAGTATAGCTCTTGCGTCTCCTCTTGAAATACCGTAGTCTGATACAACTTTTCCACCAACGGTTTCGATACATAACATGGAAGCACCGTTTTGAGCACATGCTTCGAATGATTCATCCATAGCTATGTCGAATTCGGATCCTCTTAATCCGTTTTCTTCTTCTCTCATATCTGCTACTGTACTCATTAAGGATACTCTTGTACCGAATTTATCGTGTAATTCTTCGAGTTGTTCCCATGTTACAGCTGTACATCTTTCGGATGCTTCTCTGCTGATAGATTGTTGCTGTACGTGTTCAGTTTCAATCTGCATTGCAGGTAATCCTATATCTGCTGCACGTTGAGTTGCTGCAAAAGCAATGTTTTTTGATGTTGCTTCTAATCCATCAATAGTTTCTTCTGATCCTTCTGCTGGAGCTACTTTAATGTTTGGATAAACAAGTCCTCCACCTGCTACTTGGTCTAATCCTAATTTAACAGGATGTTTGGTTTCTCCAAATAACATGTCGTCTGCTGATTTAGTTTCCATTTTTGTAAATGCTTTTCTTGACATATAATTTCACCACTAAAAATTTTTTTAATCTTATACCCACATAGTTATTACTTTAGCCCTTATGGATATATAATATATTACCTTATTAACAACAATTATGATTGAAAAGTGGTAAAGTTTTTTTTAAATCGGCAGTTTATGAAAAATAAAAAAACGAGTAAAACTCGATAAAATCAAAAATAAGCGATTTAAACAATTTAAAATTATTAAATTAATACCATTATTTATGAAAAATTCGAAAAAAAATGGTTAAAAATACCTATATCAAAAAAGGATGCGTGTAAGAAAAAGTAATAAATTAATAAAAAAATGAGCTATTTTTGAATTTGTTTAATAAAGTCAGGTTGAAAAAAAATCAATAGTCCATTTGGATTTGAAGAAATTATTAAGATAACAAAACACAAATATTAATATGTACTTTAATAAAGTATTATTTAGAACATTAAATTAGAGATGGTTAAATGACAAAAACAGGTGACGAAGTACTTCAAGAAGTATTGGATACTATAGAACCCCTAAGGGGAGTTTTAAATGTAGGTGTTCTCAATGATGAGGTAAGAGCAAATATCCTAAAAATAGAAATGGAAAAAACGGGCGAATTAATTCCTGTAATAAACCTTGGCGTAAAGGAATGCCTGGAAAGGGATTATACAGTAGCCATAATAAAAAATGCTTCATTCAGACCACCTCCAACTGCAACAGTACAATTTGTAGACAATCATGGAAACTTGCTTGGTGAAGAAATTGTTAATGTTGACCAAAAGAAAAAATATGAAAATGATGAGAAAGCACAATTTATACACCCTGACTTTGTTCTTCTGAAAAACCAACAAGAACTTCAAAATGATTTGAAACAAGAAAACATTCAAGAAACTGCTAAAAAACAGGCATTCGTTTTACCTCCAGTTCAATTTATAGAGGTAGAGGAATTGGAAGATACATGTGATGTAGTATCAAGTAGTCCTGATCCATTAGCAGATTTGTACTTGAAGGAATACTTTAACTTTGAAGATGATCCTAAACTAGCATCAATACTAGTTGGATTTAACGTCAAAAAGTAATTTAATCCCCACTTTCATTTTTTTTAGAAAAAAATTTGCTTATTTTAAACAAACTTTCAGTAATTTGTCAATAAAAAAAATTAAGTAGTAAATAGCAACTAATTATCTCAAGAGCATAGACACAATTAAAAAGTCAGTTTAATATTTAAAAAGAGTAATTGTTTTTGTAATAATAATATAAAAAATAGTTGATTGAATTAATAAAGTAGAAAAAAGAAAAGAAAATGAAAATTATCTATTGATAAAATTCATCTCTTGCTTCTACAAATGCTTTTAAGTTTTCAAGAGGTGATTTAGGTGCAATACCACAACTTGGAGCTAAAACATTTATTCCTTTTTCTAAAGCTTGAGTTGCTTCAGCTTTTACTTCGGATGTAGGTTTACTGAATAAGGTTTGACTTGTTGATACGTTACCAACTAATACTGAGTCTGAACCTTCAGCAGCTCTTACTTGTTTAGCTTCTTCTACATCTACAGCTTCTTCGAATGAAATTCCGCTGAAACCACAGTCTAACATACCTTCCATAATAGGTCTTGAGTTACCACAGATGTGGAGAATACTGTCACATTCAAATGCATCAGCTAAATCTTCTAATGCAGGTTTTGCGAATTCATCAAAGTCATTAGGGTCTAATAATTCAGGTGAGGATGTTGGGTCTGCTACACAAATAACATCTACACCAGCTTCATTAAATGCTTCTACTAATTCGGTTTGTGCATCTAATGCAACTTCTACTACATCTTCTACTACGAAACTGTCAGTTTTTAACATTTTTACTAAATCTTCTACACCTAATAAGTGTCCTGCTAATGTGAATGGACCAGCCATACCTACAACTACAGGTACATCAGGGTATTCTTCTTTGGTTTTTTCAATTGCTTGAACAATAATTGGTAATCTACCTTGTTCTACATAATCATCAGGTACTTCTAAATCCTCTACGTCATCAAAAGGAGCATGTGTTCTTAATGTTGGAGTTGCTTCCATGTCACCTAAGTCAACTTCACAACCAAATGCTTCTGCTTCTGCGGTTAAGTCGAAAGGAATTCTTGCACATTCTAATCCTGCTTGTTCGTGTAATGATACACCTAATCTTACCATTTCATCAACGTCTTGGTGTGCTTTAGGCCAGGATACGTTTGCTGCAGGGAAAGCATCTTCAATTGCTGCTGCTGTTGCACTTATTACAGGTACTTTTTCTACTTCTTCATCGTTTAATGCTGCTTTTAAATTTTCTATAAGATCCATTTGTTCACCTTTATTATAATATATATTATGAGTTTATATTTTTTTTTAAACTCTTCAAATTTTAAATGTTATAATTATAAACATTGTTAATTGAACTTCCAATCTGTAGAAGATATGGATTCAAGGGTTATTAAAATCTAACGATTTTAAAGGTTACCAAGCTATCCCCCCAGTTCCTGAGGTTCATAGTATTAATGCATTATTTATTTAAACATATCTAATCAAATTTTTAAGAGCTTTTTTAGCCTTAAATAATTTTAAGTATTTTTTGATAACACATCGAAAATGTTCAAATTAGTAAAATACATTACCACATTAGATATTTAACAAGCTAAAGCATATAATACTCAAACATGTGAAAATTAGTTCAAAATGTGAGTATAAGACTAATTTTACAGTTATTATAAATATTTTTTATAATCATATTTTTAGCAATAACTTGTTATTGGTATAATATATAATCTTCAATACATATATAATTTAAGAAAATTTCTATGATTATAAACTATTTTTTATATATGTGAAAAAAAATTTTTTGTTGATGAATAGTATACAATAAAAAATAAAAAACAACACCAAATTATATTAATTTCATTAATTAAATATATTATACATATAGTAATTTTCTAGAGTACTATTTCAAAAATTTTACTAAAGGTGACTAAATGAAAGTAATAGAAAAAGTTGAAGCGATTAAGCAACAAGAATTAACTGCACAAGAAAACTTAGATCAGATGTATAGTGTCATCGAGGAAAAAAATGATGATATAAATGCATTTGTGGAATTGGATTATGAACGGGCACAGAAAGTAGCACAGGATATTGACAACAGAATAAAAAATAACGAAGAAACAGGTAAACTAGCAGGTTTAGTTATTGGAATCAAATGTAATATAAATGTCGAGGATTTCATTGTATCAGCAGCATCCCCTACACTTAAGGAATACTATGGAAGTTACAATGCTACTGTGATAAAAAATATAATTAAAGAAGATGGAGTAATCGTCGGATTAACAAACATGGATGAATTTGCAGCCGGAAGTTCTACAGAAACGTCAATGTATGGACCTACAAATAACCCTAATGCTTTAGGACACATCCCTGGTGGTTCCAGTGGAGGGTCAGCGGCAGCTATTGCAGCAAACATGTGTGACATAACACTTGGTTCAGATACCGGTGGTTCCATAAGAAACCCCGCATCACACTGTGGAGTTATGGGATTTAAACCAACTTATGGTATGGTTTCACGTCAAGGATTACTTGACTTATCAATGAGTTTAGACCAGATTGGTCCATTTGCAAATGATACAAGCGGTATTGCATTAATGCTTGATGTCATAACAGGTTATGACCCATATGACCCTACAACATTTGAAAAAGAATGTGGAGAATTCCTAGATGACCTTGAATGTGAATCATTGGAGAATACCACTGTTGGTGTTGTTAAAGAGTTTATGGACGTTACGGATGAAAAGATTGATTCCCAGATAAACAAATCCATAGACAATCTATCATCATTAGGTGCAGAAATCAAGGAGTTAACCTTTGAGGACATTAACCTTGGTCTTCCTACATACTACCTTATAAATTATGTGGAATTCTTCTCCGCTACCAGAAAATATGATGGACGTAAATATGGTGAAAGAATTGAAGAAGTATGTGGTCCTGAGGTTGCACGTAGAATTCAAATCGGTTCATACATAAGCCAAAAAGAATTCAGTGGAAAATATTACAAAAAGGCACTGCAGGCAAGATCCCTCATACGCAACGACTTTAACGCACTGCTGAAAGATGTTGATATAATAGCTGGTCCTACAGTTCCAAAATTACCTCACAAGATTGGTGAAAAACTGGAAACAATGGACATGTATGCTTATGATGTGTTAACCGTTCTTGCAAACATCACCGGTATTCCTGCAAGCAGTATGAATGCTGGCAGAGTAAATGACATACCTGTAGGTCTACAGTTACAGGCAAAACCTGAAGAAGATCATAAAATATTAAGTACAATGAGTGCTTTAGAAAAATTATAAAACGTAGCCACTTTTAGTAAAGAGAAAAAAAATAGATGTTATTTTTAATAATAACATTTATAACTTATTTTTTAAAAAAAAAAGATTTATTAGAATAAACCCCTTTCAACTGTTTTAACATCTTCATTTTTATTTAAAACAAAGCTTTTGAGGTATTCTTCATCGTTGAGTTCAGGATAATCACTTCTGAAATGAGCACCCCTACTTTCTTTTCGGAGCAATGCTGATTTTACTATTAATTGGGCTAGTTGAAGCATGCTTATTACTTCAAGGGCAATCATCAGTTTAGAGTTGTATTCCTTGAATGATGGTACATCCATATCAAGTGTCTTCTCTTCCAATTGCTTTAACCGACTTTGAGCTTCAAGCAAACCCTGTTCATCCCTGACAATTGCAACGTATTTCCACATTATATCTTGAATTTCTTCCTTGATGTCTTCAGGGTCATATTTTCCATAAGTCCATATATCTTCAATACGTTTTATTTCATCGTCCACTTCACTCTGGGATGGAGCAGTCAACTCCAATGTTTGAATATTTTCAGAACATTTCAATCCGGCCCGATTACCAAATACCTGCGTATCGGCCAACGCATTACCACCCAACCTATTTGCCCCATGTACTCCAGAGGTAACTTCCCCTGCGGCATATAGGTTTTCGATGTTTGTTTCACAATCAGGGGTTATCCTTATACCACCCATGAAATGATGGGCCGTAGGTGCTACTTCCATAGGTTGATTGACTATATCCACACCCACGTCCTTAAACTGTTGAACCATGGTGTGCAGTTTTGTCATTACCTGCTCTTCCGGCAAGTGTTCAACTGACAGATAAACTCCGCCTAATGGTGTTGACCTACCTTCTTGGATTTCACTGTATATTGCCCTTGCAACAACATCCCTTGTAGCCAATTCCTGACGTGAATCATAATTTATCATGAAACGTTCGCCTTCTGAATTGATTAAGTGACCACCTTCTCCCCTTACAGCCTCTGTAATCAATACACCTCTACGAGATTTTGGTGAAAGCATACCGGTCGGATGGAATTGAACCATTTCCATGTCCATGACATCTACACCGGCATTATATGCTATCATTACACCGTCCCCGGTTTTTTGTGATGCGTTTGAAGTAACCGGATACAGCCATCCACATCCACCTGCAGCGATTACGGTAGTTTTGGAGTTATATATTACAATAGATGAATCATTTAGATTTAAACCCATTGCACCGACAATTTTCGTATGATTTTCATCAAACAACAATTTGGTAATCATTATTTCATCATGTGTTGTGATGTTTTCACGGATAACCTCTTCCCTTAATCCCAACATCATTTCATGACCCGTCTGATCTCCCTTAAAACATGTTCTTCTATAGGATTGACCACCAAATGCCCTTTGATTTAATCGTCCATCATCCTGTCTGTCAAATAGTGAACCGTAGTCTTCAAGTTCTATTAAACGTTGAGGGGATTCTGTTACAAGTTTATGCACCAATCGCAAATCATTTAAAAATGCTCCACCTTTTAACGTGTCCTGGATATGTAACTGTAATGAATCCTCTTCATCAACATAACCAAACACCGCATTATAACCACCTTCGGCTAGCATTGTACAGCCTGATTTAAAGGTAAGTCCTTTCGATACAATTATGACACTTGCATCGTTTTTACTAGCCACAATTCCACATTTACAACCGGCTCCTCCAGAACCGATTATTAATACATCACATTCATATCTTTTAATATCCATAATCACACCTCTTTATTTAACTGTATTTTCCAATGTACCTATACCTTCAATAGTGATACTGACTGTATCGTTTTTATGTAACTGACCAACACCGGGAGGAGTACCTGTCGCAATAACATCACCCTTATTTAATGTCATAATTGACGATACGTATTCAATTAATTCCATTGGTGAAAATATCATATTGGACGTGTTTGAATTTTGTCTTACTTTTCCATTTACTTCCAACTTAATATCCAAATTAGATGCATCCATATCAGTTACAAGACACGGCCCGATTGGACAGAATGTGTCAAAATTCTTTGCCCTCGTCCATTGCCCATCTTTTTGTTGTAAATCCCTCGCCGTAACATCATTGACGATAGTGTAAGCGAATTTAACGTTTTCGTTAAATTCATCATATTTCATGTCTTCCAAGAGGACAATCGCCAGTTCTGCCTCATAATCAACTTGCTGTGATATTTTTGGATATATGATTTCATCATGATGTGCTATCATGGATGTGGATGATTTCATAAACAGCAATGGCTCATCAGGTAATTTCATCTTCAGTTCACTGGCATGATCCTTATAATTCAAACCCACACATATTATCTTAGATGGCATGGTAGGTGTTAAAAATTTAATATCCCTTATATCTTCCACATATAACTCCTTTAAATCATTTTTCTGACAAAAATCCTCATATGCATCATAAATACTGGAATAATCAATTTTTACTATTGAATCATCCCTTATTATCCCTATAGATTCATTATCATTTGAATCATTATATCGAACGAATCTCATGTTAATCAGTATATATCATTAATAATCCTGCAATATTCTTTCAATAGGCACTACAAGTATGTCCTTGGCACCGAGTTTTCTTAATTTGTTCAAAGTAGTAAATACGTCCCTTTCTGAAATAACTGAGTTTACTGCTACCAACTCATCATCGCCATATATCTCAGATATCGTCGGTCCTCCCATACCCGGTATGGCTGCCTTGATTTCTTCAAGTTTATCCTTTTCAACGTTTATCATCAGAAGTTTTTTACCTTCAGCATGCAATACCCCTGATACTCCCAGTTTAATCTCATTTATTTTTGTGGTCTTTTCTTTAAAGCTATCCTTATTGGCTATTAATACAATTGAACTTTCAAAAATCGTGTCAATTTCCCTTAAATGATTGGTTTTAAGTGTGGTACCCGTACTTGTTAAATCCGAGATTACATCTGCCACCCCTATTAATGGTGCTACTTCTGTAGCTCCAGTCAATGCCAATATCTTAACGTCAATACCCTTTTGTTTAAAGTACTGTGAAGTCAAAAATGGAAACTCCGTTGCCACCGTTTTGATATTTTTTAAGTCTTCAACACTTTGTATATCTGAATCTTCCGGTGCTGCAATAACCAGGCGGGTTTTACCAAAACCAAGATCATATAAAATTTCAACATCAGCATCTCTTTCTGCAATCAAATCTTTACCGGTAATACCCATATCGGCAGCTCCGTCTGCAACATAATCAGGAATATCTGCCGCCCTTGTAAACATCACATCTATATCCGAATCAAATGTCTTGGAAAATAATTTACGATTTGAATTATCAACCAAACCGATTCCCGCTTTTTCTAGCAAATTTACTGATGGTTCACTAATACGTCCCTTTGATGGAATAGCTATACGAATCTGCATTATAATATCCTCCCTACTCTTTTAATAAAAATTGTTAACCTAATATTTTTTTTTGTTTTTAAATTTATTCATATTATTTTAAAGATAATAATTATCTATATGTTTCTTTACATATTTTTCTTTTTCGTAATATGAGAATATTTTAATGTGAAAATACAAAAACAGATAAGAATTTTAAAACAGATATAATAGTATAAAGAATATTATTAGCCCATATATAAAAAAGAATAAGGTAAAAACATGTTAAAATTTAAAGGAAAAATAACATCAGGATTGAATAGAGCCAGTGAATTTATGAAAAAGGACATATACACCGGGCAATATCTGGACAAATTGGGTTATAGACCATATTTTGGAACATTGAATATAACATTGGATGATGACATTCATTTGGATGTCAATGGTAAACTTAAAAAAGATTTAAAGATTATTCATGGAAACTCCGAGTATGGTGATGTTTTCTTTTTAAATGCGAAAATAACGAATCCTAAAAATAATATCAGCAAAACAGGAGACATACTCTTTCCTACAAAGACTGTATATACATTTAATACCCTGGAATTTGTCGCTGATGAAAAGCTACGTGAATGTTTAGATGTTGATGATAATGATTTTGTTATAATAGAGTTAATTTTGTAGTCATGAAAGAATAGTTTAGATTTTTACAAAAAATATTAAGTATAATAAAATTGAAATATTATAGTATATTAAAAATATTTACGGAAAAAAAATAATTGCATAATTAATTACAGTATATTTCAGGAAGCAAGATATTATGGTAACAGACTACAAACTAGTTAGCGAGGCAAACGTGGATAAATCAATGATTCGGAAAATAGGAGAATACGAATTCATTAAGATTATTCCTGGCGAAAAAAATGTCCAAGTAAGTAAAATAACGCAAACCAAGATTACAGAACCTATCGTCCAAGAAGATGAGATAATCATTAAAGCATATCCCCAAGAAGTAAAATTATTTAAAAACGAAAATAAAGATGTTAAATATGAAACCAGATGGTTATCCATGGACAATAAACGATTTGATATTCCATTGGCAGATATTAAAACTATCCATTCATTATTACAAGCTAAAAATATCATGGACGGCAATATATTACATTTATCCAATGTATTGAGTTTAGTCATTAAACAAAATACGCTTAAAGAAGAAATAAATAAGATAAAACATGAATATAATGCTGAAGAAGAAAAAACTTAAATTATGCAAAAAAAATAATAATAAAAAAGATTTGAAATATCTTTTTTTAAACCCTTTTTTTAGGAAAATATTTTATTTAACCATTGATTCCCCCATTTACCAAACATCCAAATAATTAAGATTACTCTTTATACAATTTACATATTTCTTCATGAGTCAAATATCCTCTGAACTCAGGTTTTTTAGCCAGCTCATATATTTTCATCACATCAATGTCCTTATTGACAACATCCATCGCCGCCTGCGTAAATGTTTCCAGTTGCAGGTAATCCTCAGGAACCCTTCCCTTATTTTCAACCTTGGCCTTTGTAATGCTCCAAATATTCTCACGGCTGACATTAGACTTGTTTGATAAAAATTCACTTACATGATTTACTATTTTCTCATCATAAGTCCTGTTTAATATTATAGCACTGGTATCCACATCCAACTTATCCAATAAGTCAATATGTGCCTTAATGTCAATTGCGGCCGTTTCAATACCGCCCTTACTTACACTTGATACCATGATTACCGGAATATTACCAGCACGTGCTATTTCAACTGTGGAGTATGGTGTTTTCTCATTTAACAAACCTGTTGCCGCACTCATAACACCCTCTACCAATACAAGATCATATCCTTTATGCTTAACCTGTTCAAGCACATCCTCCAAAGGCGTCCATCCTATATTACTTATTTGTATTGAAGCATAATCCTCCAATTTTTCCTTGTTGACATATAATGATGGAGACAAATCCCTGATATCAGGTCCCACCTTAATGACATACGTATGTATTCCACGTTGTCTTAAGGCACCTACGATACCGCTTGCCAAAAATGTTTTACCTGACTCAGAACCCGTACCCATCAACATTATCATAGGAGGTACTTCGGGTTTTTTTCTATTAAATTCACAGATCTGATTAGTGCCAACGGCCAATTCATGGAATACCCTGTCATGAAGCTTCTTATTTCTTTCCTGTATATCCTCATATTCATCTACGGCGTCGATATACTCGAGGATATTATTAACCACCTGTGGATTATTATCCAATAGACAGTGAACAGTAGTACCAAGGATATTACCTTTCTTATTGGATACACCTGATAAAACCCTTTCCGGCTTATATTTATAATTTGATCGTTCTATGTTGGAATAAATTACATTCTTATCATTGGATTCTATTTGTCCATAAGTGTGACAGTGAAAACCATTGACTGTTGTATCCTTTAAATTCTTTGTAAATAATGTGGAATCATCAACAATTTCCGCATTTATCCTGTTGGTATTTATCAATGGCTTAAATGAAACATCCAATAAATTCAATCCTTTTCTAATAATAGGCACCGGAGAGTTACGTCCAACATCAGTTTGTCTGCCCAGTATCTGAAAACCAGCACACATTCCAAATATAAATCCATCATTATCATTTATGAGATTTATTTCCTCTTCCAACTCAGGAGTTATCGTCTCTGATTCCACCAGTGTTCCCCCGGGAATAATCAGTCCATCCAATTCCTCATGTGCCTTATTACCATTTTCTATTGTTCCGTCAGATTTAACTATATCGGTTGGTAAATGTCCGAAATGTTCATATAATGGTAAAGCACCTTTTACTTCAAGTAATCCTATTTTTTTCATTAATAATCACGGCTATCAATTTTTTCGTATATGTAAAATTCATTCATTATTATAAAATATGTATAATATACTTAAAAAGAATTACTTTTATCAGCAGATAAAAATCAGAATCAGTTTAAAAAATATTAAAAAAAGTAGAAATAATGCCCTGACGGGGATTTGAACCCCGGTAAAGGGATCCGCAGTCCCTCGTGATATCCGCTACACTACCAAGGCATAAAAAAATTATGCAATATTACAATTACAATATACTATTTGTCATTGGCATTTATTAAATTTTTCGTTTATTTTGGAAAATATAAAAAATCAAAAAATATATTTTGTTGGGAGAGAGTTTGGAAAAAAGATAAAAAAGATTAAACTAATCTCGTTTAATCAATTTTTTAATCTGTATCGATACCTTTAACTTTTTGGAAAGATAATCCTTGGGATAATTATTTAAAAAATAATGGATATGTGTTTGTGAGCTTCTATCAAATATTTCCGTACTTAAACGTTTATCATTTAATAAAATGTCACATTGAGCATCCAATGGCATGATTCTTAAAGCCGGTATGTCAATCCATAAATGTAAGGTTCCAGGTTTAATCAGTTCCAACTTATTGATTTTGACATTGGATGCAAGTAATGAAAATGTTCCATCATCTTTAACTATGCCCTTTATTGGATTTGCAATGAAACGTTCCGTTCTTAATTCAATAACATCATCAGGATCAAAGTATTCAATAAGATCACTGTCAAAATAATAATGATCCCAGTAAAATATTATTTCATGATAATAGGCTGCAAATACATGTATCATTTTATCTGTTGTGGAATCCCTTAATATTATAGCTTTTTTATCGCTAATGCTGTTGTTGTTTTTGTAATAGATACTTTCTCTTGAACCCATCTTATTAAATTCAGGAGGCAGTTCTTTTTCAATTAATTTAGTAGAATCCATAGGTACGTATCTTTGTTTTACTGATGCATAATACTTCTTGAATACGGGATGATCTCTGCCGTACTGCCAATTTATCGGGAAGAGCAAATCACCAAAACTTTCATATTCTTCAATGGAAAGTCGAGCATTTAACTCATTTTGATACTCATCTACGGTTATTTTTGGATGCAATTTATTTAAGATGTATGAAACGATTTTTACTGCCGACTTTTCGGATACATGTGTATCATCATACTGATAATCCTCAGCATCAAGAATATCTATAAAATCAGTTATACTATCACTTATTTCATCAACACATCTGACCGGGTCTGGCGTGTCAAAAGGAAGAAGATTTCTTAAGATGATACTTTTATCGGGCACTACAAAGAATTCATAATTGATATTTTTTTTATTCAAATAGCTCTTTTTAGATAATAGCATCTTTTTGAACAATCTTCCATCAAATGTATTGCCAGTATAATTTCTGTCGTAATGCTGCCTGATTTCATTTGATGCATCATTAACCAAGAAGATGCAGTCATCCTTTCCTATCATCGAACGTTTGAATTCTTTGAAATATCTTTCAAAATCAATATCATTTATCGTATCTTCAGATTCCATTGATAATTACCTCCCTTATTACAGCATCATTTATATTGAATTGATTACTCTCGTCAATATCCAAAAGATTGTTGTTTGAGGGTACTGTTAGTACTGCATTATTCCTAACACCATTAAAGAATACACTACCGGCATATACTGATTCAATAGTATATGAGGGTTGAGTCCAAGTTAATGGTATTTTAAATCTTAAGGTAGCTTTTCCATTTATAACATCGACTTTGATAACTGAATTATTCTCATCTTTTAACGTTATGCCGTTTATTTTAAAAATCACATAACTTTCATTCAATTTACCATTCCAATCTGTATTGACATTAGATGTTAAATTTACATATTCTCCCACATTCGCAGATGCCGAATTGACAGTAATTATAGGGTTGGTTTTTATAATATTCGATATTCCAACGATACCATCTCCTTCTGATGGATTAAGAACATCTGAATTGTATATGAATTTCTGTAAGGTAGAGTTACAGAATACCGTTCCATTTATTTTAGAGTTAAATAAATTGTTTGTGACATCAATAATACCATTGACATCATTGAAAATGGTTAACCCAGTAACCCTATAACCATGTACAATGTTATTGAATGTATTGTTAACTATGTTAATCATGCCCATATTATTGAATATGACTCCACCTCTAGTATAATTTCCAGTAAAATTCGTTTGGAATATATTACCATTTATTTCAATAGTAGAATTCCTATTGAATATCACTCCACCTTTACTACATGTTTGATTGCTTAACATTCCTTTAGCAATATGTTTATTTGAAAAAGTATTATTCTTTAAAAGCAAATCACCTATTTCATTATATATTATTCCTCCACGAAGTTCACCTTCCGTTATTCCACTAAAAGTGTTGTTGATAACATCAATGGAAGCTTCATAGTTATCAATTACTCCCCCACGGATAATATTCACATTATCTGTGAAATTATTCGATATGAATTTATTTGAATGAATAATAGAATGAATGTTATTATAAGCATGAATACAACGTCCTGTATTATTTCTGAAGGTATTGTTTGTTATATTGGATATTCCTCCAGATACTGCATAAATAATTGATGTTTTATCATTATTTCCCAAATTATTAGCTATATTATTTCGAAAAGTATTGTTAACAAATTTTATATTACCTCCATATTCACCAGTACTCCAAATTACAGCTCCCCACATATCAACAGTATTATTTATGAATTTAGAGTTCATTACCATGGTATTTCCCCTATTTGTAATTACTCCACCTTTCAATCCACCATGATTGTTGGATAAGGTACAATTATCTATTGTTAAAGTTCCAGGACCTATCATGACAACAACTCCAGATGAATTTGTAGACCCTTTAACCGTATTTTTAATTATCAAATTTTTCAAGGTTAAATTATGTTCTCCTGCTAAATTAATAAATTGATACGTATGTTGTCCATTTAAAGTACTTCCATGACCATCTATTGTGAGATTTTTTATATAATTTGAACTTCCCCAAAGTAATGTACGATTAATATTGTATGTTTTTTTAACTAAATTAATTGTATACGTCGATCCAATAGTATTTCTAGCATCATGTGTAATTACATCATCCAATTCACCATAATTGGAAACTGTTGTTTCAATATCAGTCAACATATTCCTTTGTTCCGAAGAATATTCATGAGAATTATCTTGTAAATTTGAATTAGTATCTACTTCTACATTATCAAAATTGTTCCACTCATCCAAATTAACATTTTCTTCAACTTGTGAATCATCACATTCTGTTAAAATATCTCCATCAACAGTATTTGCAGTAATACAAGTCAATGAACAAATAAATATAAAAAATACCATTAATAGATATATTTTTTTCATCAATAAGACCTCCTATTATTTTAATAAAAAAACCATGTTAGTTAATAATATCTATTGAAAAGGAAGTATTTAATGATTTGGAGTGTATCATTTTATTAATTCATTTTAAATAAGGTGGAATATATTTATAAAAATCAATACTTTAAAAGAAAAGTAAATCGCTAATTAAAAAGAAAACAACAATTACATTTCCGGGTTCTTTAACATAGTTTTATTAATACCATGTTTATAATATTATACATCATATTGTTTTTTTGTTTAGAATGTCTGATTATAATATGTACAATTAACATAGAAAATAATTGTCGCACATCATCTAAAAAGGTTAAAAAAGGGGGTTAGAATAATATGAATATTATTCTAAGTATATTGCAGGTTTATACGGTGAAGCGTTTTGTGCCTTGTTTTGTGGATCATATGTTGGCTCGTCATAGACAACTATTTTAGCACCCACTTCACTTTCAAGGTAATCCAATGCATCAGTTATTATTGCAACTTCATCGATTTGTCCTACATAATTGATTTTGTTGAAGGTTTTACCTGCTTTTGTAGCAAATTTAGATAACTCCTTCTTGTTATCATATAGGTTTGCCTGCATTGATTTTTTAATGATTTCACCCACATTAGGTTTTCCCACTTCCTGGGCAATTTCATAGACGTCATATTTCCATTTTGGAGCCGTGTAGATATGGATTGTTTCAGGGTTGGATTTTGTTATTTTAATTACTTCCTTGATATCCTTTGCCAGATCCTGAATCATCTCTTCAGCCTTTTCGATTTTATCGTCAACTGCTGTTTCATCCATTTGTGGCCATGACAACTCGGACATTAATATTTCATCATCATTGTATTCATCCCATATTTCCTCTGTGGTATATGGTATGAACGGAGCAAGCAATCTAATCCATACGTTTACTATGTAGTTTAACGTGTCTTTTTCCTCGGAGGATACTTCTGTGATTCTGTTTAGGTAATGGTCAACATCCTTTCTAAATAAAAACAGGCTGGATTGTAATGCTTTTCTTGTCTGGAAGCCCTCTAATGCCTGGGTGGCTACACCTATGTTCTTGTTTACCTGGCTGATAATCCATTTGTTTATTGCCTTATTCACTTCAGGTACTTCATTTTCCACAGTCAGTTGAACTTTCTGACCGGTTATATCCTCAACTTTTTGTGCAAACTGTTGTATTGATTCCAGTCTTCTTTGTATACCGTTTACCTCGGTTTCTCTCCAGTCAAAGTCTTGCCATGGCTCTGCTGATGACATTAAAAAGAGTCTTACTGTATCGGCACCATACTTGTCTATTGCCTCGCTAAGTAGGATTACGTTTCCCTTGGATGAGGACATTTTTTGTCCTTCGAGAAGTCCCATACCAAATACCGTTATTCCTTTTGGCCAGTATTCTTTAGGGAATATTGCTGCATGGTGGAACATGTGGAATGATAGGTGGTTTCCAACCAAGTCTTTTGCTGACAGTCTCCAGTTAAGCGGATACCAGTATTGGAATTCTTCCTGTATCTGTTTTGTTAAGTCTTCATCTATCTTGTTTACTGAGCCATCGTTTGCCCCTTCCTGATTTAAAAATACTTTGTTGAAGAATGCATCGTTTAAATCTTCAGGATTTATTTGGTTCATGTATTTTGCTATTGTATAGTATGACATATAGATTGTTGAATCTGTTAACGGTTCTATTAACCATTTTTCATCCCATGGCATGTGTGTTCCCAGTCCAAGTCTTCTGGAACAGGCCCAGTCTTCAAGCCAGTCAAGGTAGTATTCGAAGTTTGATCTTATTTCTTTTGGCACTACTTCCAATTGTTCAAGACAGTCATATGCCTTGTTTGTCCATTCCTTATCGGAGTATTTTACAAACCATTGATCGTGTAATTCCTTGACTACACACATTGCTCCACATCGACATTTTACTGGTTTTTCGGCAAATTCATAGAGTTTGTCGGCTACGTTTTCGTTGATGAATTTTTCAATTACTTCATTTCTTACATCTGCAACCCTTTTACCTGCAAATTCGCCTGTATTCTCTTTCATTATACCTTTGGCATGTTCTAATTTATAGATTTCATTTGTTGCCTCTTTTAGGTTTTCATCTTCCTGACTGGTTACGTTGTATTGTTCGATGAAATCTTTTGCAGGATATTCTGAGTATCCCTTGAGGTTTACCAGGCTGATTAGTTGAATATTATCCAGCTGTTTTTGTAAGTCATATTTTGCGATTAGTTCACTGTTGTTTTTTAAGTCCTCTAATGCTATGTAATCTGCCGGTGCGTGTGCAGGTACTGAGAATACTACTCCTGTTGCATAGTCAGGGTCTACGAATGATGCTGGGAAAATAGGTAGTTTTGTACCGTTCATTGGATTTAATACGTAGTCGCCTATGAAGTCGTTTGGATTGACATCTTCTATAATCTTCATTGATTCCTTCTGGTGGATTATGTTGGAGTATGACTGTTTACTTATTATCCATTCTTCACCTTCATAGTCCACTTTAACATATTCTGCTTCAGGGTTTAACCAGAAGTTTGTTGCACCGTATAATGTTTCTGGCCTGAATGTTGCCGCTACTAGGAATGAATTGTTATATGGGAATTTGATTAACGTTAATTCATTTATTCCCACTCCTTCTCCTTCGAGCAGGTCATGATCTCCTACTGGGTTATCGTCATCGGGGCAGTATTTTACGGGATGTGATCCTTTGTGTATTAAATCCTTATCCTTAAGTTGCCTTATTTGCCATCTTATAAACTGTTTATAGTGTGGGTCTATTGTTCTGAATTCTCTTCTCCAGTCTATTGAGTAACCCATGTTTGTCATGTCGTCATGGTATTCACTGCTGAAGTATTTTACTATGTATTCTGGATCGGTGAATTTCTGTAATTCATCATCAGGTACTCTGTGTACATTTTTGTAGATGTTTAATGTCCATGGATCCTGTCTTTCTATTCTTTTTGCTATACCTACTACCGGTGCTCCTGTTACGTGCCATGCCATAGGGAATAGTACGTTGTATCCCTGCATTCTTTTAAATCTTGCATATACATCAGGTACTGTGTATGTTCTTCCGTGTCCTATGTGCATTGCACCACTTGGATATGGGAATGCAACGGTTAGATACATTTTTTCTCGATTATCCGGGTTGGATTCGAATATTTTTGAATCCTGCCATTTTTTCTGCCATTTTTTCTCTATTTCTGTTACCATCAAAAAACTCCGTTTAATAATAATTAATTAGTTATATTGAAATATTAATTTGAATTGTCTACTATAATTATATTTATATTTGAATGAATATTTTAATTTTAGTATTTGATGACATAATTAAAAGATTATAAAAACAATATTTCTTATTAGAATAGACCGGTCTACAAACATATAATCATAACAAATAATTAAAAAAAATAGCATGAATGAGAATAATTAAAAAAAATAATAAAATAATTAAAGAAAACCATCAGATTCAAAAATAATATAACGAAGATAAAGAAATTTTCAAAAAAAAGTCCTATTTTTGATGGAAAGTTTATATATAATAGTTATTATATAATTAAGTGTATTACCAGAATAGAAACACAATTAATAACAAAAAAGGTTTTATCATAAAAAAAATTAACATTCTTATTCAACATAAATTTTTTTAACTCATTATATTAATTAATTGTATTCTATTTCTTTCTTTTTTAAACATATTATTTTTTTAGATAGATATTACATCGAGTTTTACCCACCGTTTGGATAACTATTTTTCAAGATAGATATTGCAATACATATATACATGAAGATTTTTAATTTCTATTGGTTAATTCCTATAACTATTATTTTTAAATATAGGTGCCGTTAAACGTTTATGTTGTGAGTTATCTATCAATTTAATGATATGTTCCACGTCATTTAACAAAAGATCCAACTCTTCGGATATTTCATTTGCATCCATATTCCGTTCAACATACAAATAAACTATCCTGTCAACATAGTAATATGATAACCCAAATTCAGATTCATCAGTTTGATTGGATGCCAAACCAGCAGTGGGAGCCTTATCAATTATGGAAGAGGGCACCCCCAATCTTTTAGCAACTGCCCTTACATCTTCTTTATATAAATCGGCTATTGGTGATAAATCCACACCACCATCACCATACTTAGTGAAATAACCCACATAATACTCCGTCTTATTACCCGTACCTATAACCAAGGAACGGTATATGCTGGCAAAGTAATATAAAAATGTCATTCTCAACCTCGGTTTGACATTCATTTGAGCTAATTTCATATTATCCGTAGGCAAATGCTCAATATCACATAACGATAAAAATTCCTCGAAAATATCATCCAATAATACATACTCCACCTGAATATCCAACATCGTTTTAATTAAATCCGCATCAAATAAATCCTGATCAGATGTTGTTGAAGATGGAAGAACAAATGCTTTCACATTATGAGAACCCAACGCCTTTACGGCCAAACATGCTACAACAGTAGAATCTATTCCCCCACTTAAACCTAATACCACACCATTTGAGTTTGACTCGTCAACTTTCTGCTTAATAAACTCACAAGCTTCTTCAATGAAAACATCTGGATTAAATTCCGGTAAATCTATCATATAATACACCTAATTGAAAAATTCATTAATTATATACTATTTATAATTTGAATAATAATAAATTTAACTAAAGATATAGATTGCAATAATGCAATTATCCGACAATATGCAAATACCGCCATTCAACCAAAAAAATGAACAAGTATTTAAATAAGAAGTTAAATAATAATATTGGACTATAAATAATATAACAAAAACAATTAAATAATTGATAATTTAATCAGATAATCTTAATTTGATATCCGATAGAAAAAATAAAGATAAATAAATTAAGAAAAAATAATCAAATACTTAAAAAAATTAAATTTAAAAAATGGAGAATCGATACATGGCTATTACAGATTTAGTTAAATTCAATAAATCAAAGACGACGTTCATATTTATCGGTGGAAAGGGTGGTGTTGGAAAAACAACCATTTCTGCTGCTACAGCATTGTGGTGTGCCCGAATGGATAAAAAAACACTTATCATTTCAACAGATCCGGCCCATTCATTAGGTGATTCATTTGATAGGCTAATCAAACATGTTCCAACACCTATCACAACAAATCTATCCGCTATGGAGATAGATCCGGATATTGCTATGGAGGAATATAAGGAAAAGTTTGCCATGCAACAACAATACAACGATGCACTGGGAATGTTTTCTGACCAACTGGACGTTATGAGTTCATCTCCAGGTATTGATGAAATAGCTGCTTTCGATAAGTTCATGCAGTATATGACCAATGACGAGTATGATGTTGTAATATTCGATACTGCTCCTACAGGACATACGTTAAGACTGCTGTCATTTCCGGAAATGATGGATTCATGGATGGGAAAAATGATTAAAACCAAACAAGCCCTAGGTTCTGCCGCACAAAAATTAAAAAACATAATACCGTTTATGGGTAGCGACGATGAAGATCTGCAGAATACCGCAGAGCTTGAACAGATGAAAAGCCAAATCATTGAAGCACGTAATATCTTGACAAATCCTGACAGAACATCGTTTAAGACCGTTCTTATTCCTGAAGAAATGTCAATAATAGAATCAACAAGGGCTATGGATGCTTTAAATAAGTCAAACATTACTACCGATGGTATTATTGTCAATAAGATACAGCCGGATAACAATCATTGTGATTTCTGTAAAGCAAGACGTGAAATTCAAAATAAACGATTGGAAACAATTAGAGATGTTTTCTCAGAACAGATCATTGCTGAAATACCTCTTCAGGCACATGAAGTACGTGGTATAGACCAGTTATATGAAATATGTGATATCCTATATGGTTCCGACCCAAGTAATGGTCCTATAGCATTGTAAATATTTTTATAAATATTTATAATCTTCTTTTTTTATCAAGATTGTTTTATCACCCAATTTTGTGTGTCAATTTCTTTCCGGAATTTCAATTAGGGCAATTTTTCATTTTAGTAAACATAAAAAGTGTTAAATTCATATGATTTCTACAATTTATTTTTAATAATAAGAGTCATAAATTTAGGTATGACTAAATAATATGTTATTAAAAAGCCTTTGGGAATATAGTTAAACGTGGAAAAATAAAAATGGAAAATCAGATTAAAATAAAAAAATATAAGTTAAAAGGATATTAAATTTAAATAAAATAATAACCCATTAATTATAGAAGTTAAGAATAAATAATTTAAAAATATAGAAAAAAATAATGGATTTAAGATAACTTTAAATATTACTACAACATTAAATATAATTAATAACGGAGGTGAAAAAATGAGTGAACTACCAATTGCTCCAGTAGGAAGATTAATAAAAAAAGCTGGTGCTGAAAGAATAAGCGATGATGCCAAAGAAGAATTAACTGCTGTTTTAGAAAGCATAGGCTTAGAAATTTCAGAAGATGCTATAAAAGCTGCAAAACATGCTGGAAGAAAAACAGTGAAAGCAGAAGACATCGATTTAGTCGCAAGAATTAAATTTTAAATAAGATACCCTAATCAAAAGATAATTAAGAAAAAATCTTTTGATATCTTTTTTTAAGAAAAAATGGTTGAATTAGGGATTCAACCCATGTAAAAACAAGCTTATTGATATGACATAACTGAAAGTCAATCTATTTTTCCATTTATCTATACTTTTTTCGTTGATTCCATATCTTTCTAAGGCTACTTAATCCACCTGATTTTCCACTGAACATATTCATATTTTTAGCCAATTCTGCAACCTTATAACTGGCCTTTGAACCATTTTTAATCAAACGGCTACCAAATGGAGTCTGCATATGTTCAACGGCATTGTGAATTTCATAGATGGATACTACATTGATTCCTAAAGACAATGCCAAGTCATTACTGGCATGTTCCCTATGAAAACCCAATATTTTAACGGCCGGAACGGATAAAGCTCCCACCTCAATGGTTACACCCATACCTGAACAGTAGATGACACCCTCTGATGCATTCATCAGACTAATTAAATCAACATCCCCATCGATGATATAAACGCCTTTTTTTGTAACGAACTTACTCACATAATTCACATCAAAACGATATGGAACTACAAGCACATTATGATTCAATAGTTCCACCTGATGAATAATCTCAGGTATATCGGCAGGTCTTGTATCTCCACCCAAAAACAAGACATAAAAATCACTGACACCATAATGACGATACATATCATCAGGGTCTTTTAATATGTGTCTTAAAACATATTCTGCTTGAGGATAACCCTTAATGTTTACCGTATTTTCAATGCCGTATAATTTTTTAAGCTTCTTTTTATATTCGTTACTTGGAACTGTGATTAAATCAGCGTATGCTATCATCTCTATAGGGTTATAAATGTCCTGTTCAATATGCAATCTAGGAATACCCAGTTTTTTTGCTGCTGAAATACCCTTTCTTACATCTCCAGCGTTTCCACAAGTCAATACCAAATCCAATTTTTTATTCTTGAGAGCATTATAAGCAGAATACGTGTCTTGCAGTACCAATTTAGCTATAGTAGTATTACTTTTTTTAACTCCACTGCTACGTCTTCCCTGACCAATAGATTTCATTTCTAAACTATATGGTTCCAATAACTCCCTTGCCATATCACTATGAGTTAAACTCAATACGTTAGCATCCAACTTTTCAATAACCGGTATTATTGTTTTAGCCGGTGCCGTTTCCGCTACTACTGCTATATTCACTTTTTTCACCCCTTATTTATTTTTTATATGCATACTATATGCAACCAGTATCAGTGACAATAAGAAAAATAAAGTTATTACCAAATCTGTAGGACCCGTTTCAATCCATATAATCGTATGTGCAAGTAACATTGCATATAAACCTATAAATATACCTTTATATTCCATTTGAATGTCATAAAACAATTTTAATATCAAACCCAATATGAACATTTGAATCAGCATTGCCCATAATCCAAAATCAAGTAATGCTGGTCCGAATATGGTTGATGTGGTTGAATGAGCATAACCTAATGTGGTTGATCCCACTATAACCCGTGGATCTGTTGATTTGAAAAATCCCGTCAAAGTATTGTATAATAACTGTCCGTTAGTACTGTGTTGCATAAAGACCGCATGATCTAATACCTGTAAAGTATAACCGGCCCTGTAAAATATCAATTCCAATGGATTTAATGTCCATGTCTGCCATTCAATGGATTTTACCGCTACATATCCCACCACCATCAACAGGACAAATATTGATGCAATGGACAGTATTATATACTTCCATGGAAGGTCTTTTGTATAGTAAACGGTTATGAAAACACTCAATACTATGGCCATTGCAGTTGTTCTATAACCTGTCAATGCAAACAGCAACAAACCAATGATAAAAAGGACATAATACTTTTTATCATCATATTTAGCCAGCAATAGATTTATTGAAGGTAAAAACAACAGATATGAAGCTAGCCAAATTCTGGTTACGGCTTTAGCCTTTAAATATCCACTGAATAATGGAATACCACCCAAATAAATCATATTTATTACTTGAAATAGAATACCCAACAACACTATGCTAACTAGCACTTTCTCTGAAGTGATTTTTTCAAGTTTAGACTCGTTTATCTCAAATTCATACTTAGCCAACAGGTATTTACTTGCAAAAATACCGATTATATAAGTGATTAATCCCAATAATATTACGACCAATGTATAATTATGTATGCCCACCAACTCTTTTAAATGAAATTCAAATCCTATAAAAGAAAACAGTAAATATACCAATACAAGAATTACCAATATTAACGGATTAAAAATATCTAATTTTTTTATGTTCATATTGACCACTATGAGAAATAAGTAGTAAATTTATTTAATATAAGTATATATATAATTAAAGTAGTATAAAGAGTTTTTTAATATTTAAAAACAAAAAATATTAACAAAATATTAAAGAGATTAATTAATATTGACCAATACCTTAACGTACAAAGTGAAAAGAAATGTCAAATAAAATTTTAAAAAACAGTTTTATCCTAATAATAGGCAATTTGTTATTCCGTGTAGGCGGATATATAAACCGTTTATTGGTAAGTAGGCTGTTGGGACCTGAAGGATATGGATTATACGGATTAACCTTACCCTTCCAGGGAATATTCCAGATATTATCTGCAGGAGGCCTTCCACCTGCAATATCCAAGTATGTTGCCGAATACAATGCCAAGGATGAAAAGCAGTTAACCAGACAGGTTATCGTTACCGCTACAAAATTCATGATTATGATGGCCATACTCCTTAGTATTGTCCTGCTGTTTTCATCGGATTTCATAGCAAATGCCATATTTCACAAACCCGCAGTCGTATGGCCACTGAGAGCCGTTAGCCTTATAACACCATTTAGTGTAGTGGTTGGAGCCATGCGTGGGGCATTTCAGGGATTTTATAAAAACGAGTATACAGTATACAATAGACTAGCCGAACAGATATCCACAATAGTATTTGCATGCTTATTCATATCCGTAGGTTTATATGCCATGGGTGCCGTTTTAGGTACTGCATTTGGTTTTATTGTATCGGCCATGACGGCAGTGTTTTTATATAAAAGATATATCAGTCCCCTGCTTGCAGATGCAACCCCCCTTAAAATATCATTCAGGGATGAGGTGAAATTATTATGGACCCTCATTAAATTTGCTGTTCCCGTAGCCGTTACTGCACTATCTGAAATGGCAATATATGATATTGGAACCTTCGTTATAGGTGCGTTGATGCTGTCTACAGATGTGGGTTTTTACAATGCGGCAGACCCCATATCAAGGATTCCTCTTGTAATATCATTGTCAATATCAACTGTACTGCTTCCTGCTGCCAGTGAGGCATATGCACTAAAGGACAATTCATTGCTGCAGGAGTATGTTGTTGACTGTTTAAGATACAGCATATTAACTGTTCTTCCGTTATGTGTACTTATCAGCATATTCAGTCTACCTATAATGATTATATTATTCGGAAGCACTTATGCCCCTAGTTCAGGAGTTTTAAGTATTCTTGTTATTGGAATGAGCTTCTATACGATATATATGATTTGCAGCAGCATACTGCAGGGAATTGACAATCCGAGAATACCAATGTACATACTCTTGGTCGGTACGGTAATTAACCTCATCAACAACTATTACTTTGTAAAGGTTTATGGTATACTGGGAGCGGGTATTGGTACGACAATTACTACCGCGATACTTATGATTATAATATTATTCATAGTTGTTAAAAAAACGGACATACACATTCCATGGAAAAATATATTACGTATAATTCTCGCCAATATCATACTGGCCTTGGTATGCATATTGATTCCTAAAAGCATTATCGGATGTATCTTAGGATTTGTTATAGGTGCAGCGGTATATTTAATATTAATCCTTGAATTGAAGATTATGACCAAAAGGGACCTTAACTTCTTCATGAGCTTCCTGAATAAAATACCGTTCATGAATAGATATAATGAAAAAATAGTTAAATATATAGAAAATAAGAATTTAATATATAAAATAGAATAGAATAATTGTGCAGGATTGTTATCTTATGAATGATGATAGAAAAATAACATTAACCAGAAAAACTAATGAAACGGACATTAACATAACCCTAAATATAGACGGTGATGGAAACAGCAATATAGACACGGGACTTAAATTTTTAGACCATATGCTTAGCTCTTTTGCAAAGCATGGTTTTTTTGACTTGGAGGTTACATGCAAGGGAGATATTGAAGTTGATGATCATCATAGCGTAGAGGATATTGGAATACTTCTTGGAGAATGCTTTAAAGAAGCTCTTGGTGATAAGATAGGTATTGAACGTATGGGTTACGGTGTTGTTCCGATGGATGAGGCCATAAGCCACGTTGCGGTAGACATAAGCGGTCGAAGCTATACGGTTTTTGATGCCGACTTTGAATACCAACTAATAGGAGATGTTAATTCTCAGAACATCAAACATTTCTTTGAATCCTTTGCAAACTCATGTATGATAAACATTCATATAACTGCCAAGGGAGAAAATGACCATCATATTTGTGAAGCCATATTTAAAGCATTTGCCCGTGCATTAAATGATGCTACAAAGATAACACATGACCAATTATTAAGCACGAAAGGAAAATTATAATAGCGTTGATGCTATTGTTTTTCCACTATTTTTTTTAGATTTAATTAAAAGTCACATCCAACCTTTAAAAAAGAAAATTAAAGTAAAGAAGATTAAAGTAAAAAAGAGGTAATTGGTAATTTAATCATCATGATAGTCAAAAGTCTCTTCAGTTTCATAGTTATGCAGCAATTTGCTCTTGAATACAATTGAACCATCACGTTTATGGGGTGTTCTGGTAACAGTATCATTGCTTTTTTCAAGTTCCCTTGCCTCTTCTGCCAATATTGAAGCGGCCTTCATCATTTCATGAGCCGCTACAACCAATGGAATATATTCTTCAGGATCATTAACCCTGAAACAAGCGGTTACATCCATTTCAGAAACCTGTGTTGCTATTTGATATGCAGCCATGGCCTTGGCCTCGGCATAAGGATTGTTAAATCTTGCATAGCTGACTGCCTTTTGAGCAGTGACTATTATCTCCGGAAATTCTATAGGAGCATCATCCTTAACCGAATACAGTACCTTATCAATTTCCTCATGTATCAATCGGATGACACCAGTTATTGACAATACATTCAATACGTATGAATTAAACAATGCCATCTCGGTTGAATCCAAAAATTCCCTTCTTGCACCGATCATAGCATCTGCACGAATCAGGATATAACCAAGATGATGTTCCTTCATAAATGGAATTGCCCTTTCACCTGGCTTATCCCCTATAATCACAAGGGGAAGATGAAGTTTTGTAATCTCTTCAATTGCATGTTTAATTTGTCTTGCACCAGGATTAGGACTTATAAATACCAGTAAATCAACGTCAATCTTTTTAACCCTGCGAATTATATCATTTACCTCATTTTGTCCCATTTTAGAACCAGTACTGATAGTTCTTATATGAAAATCATCCCTGTCAGCCCTTTCATCCAATATCAAATCTATGATTGTGGATATACCTATATTACCTACCTTTACTACACCTACTTTAATCATCTAATCACCAATATACCTTATTTATCATTCATCAGTCAAAGCATCAGCACACTTAGCCAATTTGTCTTGTCATACAATCGTTATCCCTATAAACATGTCCCGTCAATCCACCATAATAACCCGTTAATCATTTTCATATGCCTTCCGTGTGAAGTTATATGCGAAGTCCGGCAAACACGCAGTGTGAGTATGAATGTAACTTGCCACGGTATTTTTATACAGCAATCCGTCATGTGTACCGTTTATTCCCACACCCCTTTGCATTTGGAATGCAAAGTCATTTACGTTTTTGCCTGTATAGTCTACCTTGGAGTAATGAAATTCATGTCCGTGATAGGTTGATCCGACTTTTTGAATAGGATTGTCCCGCACTACCTTAGCAATGGTATAACTTAATCCCTGAACTTTCTTTGTTAATGTGGATTCATATGGATATACTCCCACCATCTGCCGGTTGTCAATCGATTTTGTTAAATACATCAAACCTCCGCATTCAGCATATATCGGATTGTTATTATCTGAAAATTTCTTTATGGATTTTAACATGCCTTTATTATCGCTTAACTGTTTATTGTATATTTCAGGATATCCCCCACCGATATATAATGCATCGACATCCGGAAGTTCTTCATCATGTATTGGACTGAAATAGATTATTTCTGCATTGTTATGCTCCAGTGCCTCCAAGTTTTCATGATAGTAAAAATTGAATGCCTCATCAAATGGTACTGCTATTTTTGTCTTTTGTCTTGTTCTTTCTGTAGCCCATATGTTTTCATAATCCTCTGGTATATCCTCCGAGTTGTCCATTATCTCAATCAACATGTCCAAATCCAGATTATCCTTAACCAGTTGTCCCCACTTTTCTATTAATCCCTTGATTCTTTCCTCTTCAACTGCAGGTATTAATCCCAAGTGTCTTTGTTCCATTGTTATGGAAGGGTCCCTTATGATTCCACCAATCACCTTGGTATTTGATAATTTTTCCACGGATTCCTTGGTTTTAAGATAATGCCTTTGACTTTTGACGTTGTTTAATATTACACCTTGTATGTTTATTTTAGAATCCAATGCTTTAAAGCCAAGAGTCATTGCAGCAGCACTTCTAACCAAACTTTTACTATTAATTATCAATACAACAGGTGCATTTAATGCTTTTGCAATAGATGCCGAACTTCCAACATCCGTAATTGGACTTATACCCTCATATAACCCCCTTACACCTTCAATTATAGCATAATCCGCTTTTGATGTTTGCATAGCATTCCTGAATGAACATCGAATCTGTCCATCAGACATGAAAAAGGAATCCAAATTACGGGAAGCTATACCCGTTGCACAATTATGATAGGACGGATCTATATAGTCCGGCCCAACCTTAAATGATTGAATTTTATGTTCATCAGATAATGCCTTCATGATACCTGTAGAAATAGTTGTTTTACCTACACCACTGCCTGTTCCTGATAATAATATTCTCTTCATGGAAATAACCCGCTGATTCTAAAAATTAGAAATTAATTATATATGTTAATATATTTTAATATCATAGAATATAGATTTACCTATAAATTTCTACAATACCAATAATAAAATAACATCACATATAAAGATAATAGTATAAGTTAAATTGGAGGAATAAATCATATGCTTAATGAAAGAATAGTTGCTCTTTCACATAAATTAAGAGAGTCAGGAGTAAATGTCAGTATTAGAAGTACTCAGACGGCATATCAGGTATGGGATTTATTTAAAAACGAAACTGAAATCTCAAAGATGAAAACCGCCCTGAAGAGTGTATATGTCAAAGAGCCATATGATGAAAAAAGGTTTGATGAAATATTTGATGAAATATTCCAAATCGAAAGCAAAAATCCTCTCAGATCCATAAGAGAAGACCCTGCAGTGCAACCTGAAGATATTATGGGACTGCCCGATACCCAACAATCAGAATCTGCAATAGAATCAATGATGCCTCCCGAATTTGACTTGAATGAATTAACAGAAATTAAAGTACATGAAAAAGATTTACTGAAAACCGACATCAGCAATATCAATACATTTGATGAACGTATACTTGACTTATGCCGTAAATTAAGTGAAAAAATAAGAACAAGAAGAAGTATTCGTAGAAAAAGAATGCACTCCAACAACATTGACATGCCGAAAACCATCCGAAAAAACCTTAAAAATGGTGGGAAACTAATCAAGCTGGAACATGCAAAGCCACATATCCATAAGAACAAGCACATATTCTTAAGTGATGTAAGCGGATCATGCGACTGGATAAATAACTGGTTTTTCACAATACTATACGGATGTCAAAAATCATTTGACAAGATTAGCTGTTACGAATTTGACAATTCAATCCTAGAAACCACTGATGCCTTAAAGCTGGAGTCATACTATGAATCCTATCAGAATATCTATTCAAGAAGGATGAAAAAGGGAATGATTCATGGCAAATCAGATATGACAAATTCATTTAAAGAATTTATAGATAAAGCCAACCTAAACCATAGAAGTATTGTGATAATATTAAGCGATTGTCGTGACTGGAATGGAAAAAGAGAAAATGGTGAATTGGAAAGTGCAGGACTATTGAAAGAAATCGTAAAGCAAAGCAACAGGGTAATGATATTCAACCCAGAACCTAAAATAAAATGGGACACACCCACAAGTTGCGTTAAAGACTATATTGAAGCCGGAGCACAAATGTATGAAATTAAAAACTTGGAAAACCTTGCTACACTAATAACAAACTTATAGGTGAATGAAATGAAATATTTTGTAAGATATGGAGAAATAGGTACTAAAAGCCCTAAAATAAGACGTAAATTTGAAAACAATCTAATTAAAAACATCCAATCAGAATTAGATTGTACCTTTGACAACAATCAAGGAAGATTAACATTAATAACTGATGAAGAAGACTCTAAGGTCAATGATATTTTATCCCGAACATTCGGTATAGTATCATACAGTCCCATACTGGAGACCAATACGAACAAAGATGATATAACCATCCTTATAGAGAATACTATGAGAAAAATTATTAAGGATGAAAAGTTCAATCCCGAAAAGGATACCTTTGCCGTTAGATGCAGACGGGTTGGAAATCATAACTATACAAGCCAGGAAATAGCCGCCTACTGTGGAGGTGTAGTGATAAAAGTATGTGATGCAAAGGTTAACCTATCACAACCGGATTTCACATTATATGTAGAGGTACGTGATGACAAAACATACATATATCATGAAAAAATCAGGGGATTGGGTGGTTTACCTGTAGGTAGCCAGGGAAAGGTTGTCTGTCTAATCTCATCCGGTATTGATTCCCCGGTAGCAGCATATCAAATGTTAAAACGTGGCTGTCAGGTAATATTACTTCACTGTGATAATCATCCATACAGTGAGGGTTCTGTTGATAAGGTTCTTAAGAATGCTGATAATCTCAGAAGATACTCCATTGGAAATCCGATAAATGTGTATTCGATTAAATTTGGAAAATATCTTGAAAAAGTGTTGAATGAAGCTCCACCACGTATGACATGTGTACTCTGCAAGAGTGGAATGTATCAGTCGGCTGCACTTTTGGCCAAAAAGGAACATGCAAATGCAATAGTTGATGGTAGCAGCATAGGACAGGTTGCATCCCAGACATTAACCAACCTTGAAGCTACACGCTATCATTGTAGAATGCCGATATTCAGTCCATTAATATCCCTGGATAAACTTGAGATAGAGGAAATCGCTAAAAGAATCAACACGTATGAAACATCAATCATACCTGATGGTGGATGTAAAGCAGTACCTAAGCATCCTGAAACACATGCAGACTTGGAATTGGTTAAAGATATCGTAGAGGATATTAATCAGATGGAATGTCTGGAAAAAATCAGCGAATCTATAGTCAGATTAGATTCCTAATTTACTTTTTTTTATTGAAAATTTTTTTATTAGAAAATATTTGGAAGGATGGTCAATAAAGCACACTTAAAAAAAAGGGCAATCAGTACTCACGAGTAAAAAAAAGATTTAAAAAAAAGAGAAAATCACTATAACCTATCTGCCAGATATTGGCCTAATCTTCTGGATAATGCCAGTATTGTATATATTGGAGGTAATCCCGGAGCTTCCGGCAGAACCGATCCATCGGCAACATAAAGGTTATCGAATTCTGTTTTCAGGTTTTTGTCCACGATATCGCCAATTCTGGCTGATGCCATCAAGTGTGCACCCCTAACGTGTGTGGAGGATATGCTTTCAATATCGGCTCCCGCGGTTACGAGAATGTTACCTGCTATTGCAGCCCCTCTTGCAAGGTATGCCGCATCTTCAAAGTCTATTGTCTTTTCTATCTGATTTAGATAGACGTGTCCATTGACTTTATCCGGTATTTTAATCATCAGACTTATTATGTCATCAACAGTTGCATCGGGGTGTGTCTCCTGTATTTTTGCCAATAAAAATTGACTGGTATGTGGAGATATAACTATATGAGGCAATTTGATGAACTTATTCATTTGTATTTCATTGTCCTGTCCGGCATCCTTCAGGTATCCTCCAACTGTTATGAAGGGATCTACTGCAAATGTTTCACCCGCCTTAATGCCTGCTGTTCGTAATAGTTTAGGTGTCATCATACCACCTGCCGCCAATATTACGATATCGGCGAAGTATTGGGTAGCCTTGTCTGTTTTAATTCCCTTGACTTTGTTGTCTTCAACTATTAAAGCTGTTGCAGCTTCCTGTGTAATGAGCTTTACGCCATTTTCCTGTGCTACTTCCAAATCAGATAAGCTGCTCCATTTTGCTCCATGAGGACAGCCCCATGCACATTTACCGCATTGTTTACACTTTGACGGGTCAATTGCCTTAGGCATGTCCTGCATATCCAATCCCAATTTAGTTGATGCTTCTTTTAATAATTTGGTTATTTTTCCCTCATGTGTTTTAGGCATTGTTTGTATGTGTAACTCTTCTTTTAATTGTTCGAGCTGACCGGTTATGTCAATGTCATATTCCTTTAGTTCATCAACCAATGATGGAACAAGATTACCTGCAATGACTAACGATGAACCTCCTACAACATCTGTCTTTATCAGTTCCATTTCATTTTTGTCCCATGCATCATAATACTTGTATGCTTCTGACGTATCGGACAAGACTCCTTTTTCTACGATTGTGATGTCGACATTTGGATTTTTTGATAACTCTCTTGCTACGCTTAATCCTCCTGTTCCAGCACCTACAATTAATACATTAGTCTTCATCCCATTCTTCCTCTTCTTTTTGTTTTTCTTTTCTCATCTTAGCCTTATGAATTGGAGTATAATTCAATAATTCCCCTTTATCATCCACTTCGACATAATCACGCGTTTGATTCTCTTCATCCGTGAATACAACCTGATATGTATTATCTTCAGGTTCTTTTGTATCCGTACTTCTTTCATGGACATATTTTGCAATGTTGGATCCGATTATGGCAGTGACTCCACAGACTATTATTGCTACACACATAGGAATTAATGCTCCCAGCAACAAGTCCATTATCATGGTAGTGGTGCTTGTCTGTACGGGGATGGTATATGTGGGCATGTAATCTTTCAGGATTAATCCTGTTGGATAGCTTAATATGTAACCAATTAATGCATAGAGTACTCCCGTAATTATTGCTTCACGTTTTCTTCTGTTGATGTATGAGACAATCAATCCTATTAGCACTAAAATTAACAGATAACCAAATCCACTCCTTGATAATATTAATGCCAGTATAATAAAGATTATTATTGAAAATTTCTTTAAAAAATCAATTAAAGACATATCTGAACTTCCTTAATATCTAATATAAATTGATATAAACTTTTATTCTATATATATTATTAATAAAGAATTATTTAAATACTTTTGTAACTAATAGTTTAATGTATTGTTAACTCCGATGAAAAATATTTGTTTTTTGTGATAAAAAATTTTAGTAATTAACAACAATATAATAACTAGGAGGATTGTGTAAAATTAAATTTAAGACGCTGGAAAATCCAAGTTCCAAGGAGAGTTATGAACTCATAAGGGAAGGCTTGGACAAAAAATCAATGATTATATTGCTTGTTAAATGTCATGTTGAATATAATGGACGTGCCAGGAGTAAACTTGATGTTGGAGACCGATTGGTTGTTATTAAAAAAGACGGAACCTTTATAATTCATCAGGAATTAAATTTGGATCCGGTTAATTGGCAGGCCGCGGGGTGTAAAAACAAAGTAAAACTGGAAGAGGACATGGTAATATTAACAAGTAAAAAAACAAAGCCTACCGAGGAAATAATAGTCTACATAGATGAAACATATAGCGTTACATACTATAATTGTGTTGATACTAAAAACCTTGAAATAAGGGGTTATGAAAAACATATGGTTGACTTGGCCTGGGAAAAACCGGAACTTATTGAAAAGGGTTTCATACCGACAAGACGTGAATATCAGACAGAGAATGGATTTATAGATTTGATGGGTAAGGATAGTGAAGGTCATCTGGTAATCCTTGAATTTAAAAGTAGAAAGGCCGGTACTAATGCTGTTAAACAGTTAAAGGGATATATTGATTGTTTTTTAGATAATAAGGAGTTTGTGAGGGGAGTTATTGTAGCACCAAGTATTACTGATAATGCCCTTGAAGAGCTTGAAAAATTAGAAATGGAATTTATTGAGATGAATCCGCCATTGGATTTATTAAAGCAAAAAGCATCCACGTTAGATTCATTCTTCTAACAAAAAATTACATTAAAAATTCATAATCTTCCCCATTTATCGCTATCAATATTGCATCAACAATACATGCGGTGTTCCATCCCACCACTTTTGTTGCCACTTCCTGCAAGTCAAGAGGTATTTCTTCAGCACCATATGGCCGGATTATTATTATGGCCTTATCAAATGTCTGGGCATAATTGATATGCTCACTTATCTTATCCTTATTGCTATCCCATAGACCTGAAAGTACTATCAATGCGTCACAGTCGGCTATCTTCTCTGAAAAATTATCGCCGGTATCTGTTATATCCACCCATTTAAATGCTTCCGTTGCAGTGGACAGTCTTTCCATAAATGTATTGTAATCCTGGCTATCTACAGGATATGAAATAAATAGTTTCCATGTTTTGTTTTCTTCGGGAAATAAATCCAACATTTTATCACCTATATCAATGCACGTCTTTCTATTTCTATTTCTTCTGTCGTATCATAATCGTATACTGTAAAGCAATCGTTTGGACATATGCTTGCAGGAGTTTCTATCTCATATAATGTTTTTACTACACCTTCAACACTTTCATCATCCATGAATGCCCCCTGCATTGCAATAAGGTTATCATCGTCCAAGTATAATAATTGACTTGTTTTTGTACATGCGCCACATCCTTTACAGTTTGTTCTATCAATTTCTACTTCATACATTATACCACCTATATATAGTTATATACTTTGAACATAAATAAATAATTATACAATAAATATTGAAGGGATATTCATGAAAGAATTTAAAATTGCAAGTTGTCAGATGGATGTTGTCGATGACAAAAATAGAAATATCCATCATGCCATCGAATTAATAAAGAGGGCCTCCAGTAACAATGCAGATATCATAACTCTACCCGAAATGTTTAACACTCCTTATGATAATAACAAATTCATCGAGAATGCCGAAGATGAAGAGGACAGTCCTACATTGGATGCCATGTGCCAAGTGGCCGGCAAAGAGGAGATATATCTGCAATGTGGTTCAATTGCAGAAGTTGACGATGACAAGATATATAATACGGCTTATCTAATCAGTCCTGATGGTGAGATAATAGCAAAACATAGAAAGATGCACCTGTTTGATATTGACTGTGATACGATGAAGTTTACTGAATCGGATACCCTGTCTGCGGGGGATAATATTACAACCGTAAAGACCCCTCTCGGTAGAATATCCCTAGCAATATGTTATGATGTTCGATTCAATCAGATGTGGACATTGATGAATGAGAACAAGACGGACATAGTACTGCTTCCAGGAGCATTCAATAAGACAACCGGCCCCCTTCACTGGGAAACACTTTTAAGGGCACGTGCAATCGACAATCAGTTCTTTGTTGTTGCTACAAGTCCCAGTCAACTTGATAATCCGTATTATGTTGCATGGGGTCATTCAATGATTGTTGATCCATGGGGAAATATACTGGCAAATGCCAAAAGTAGTGAGGAAATAATTTATTCTGATTTAAATCCGGATTTGATAACATCAGTACGAGAGCAGATTCCAGTATTGAAAAATAAGAGAGATGACATTTATCAGACAAAATATGTTAAAAAATAACTCAGTGCTAAAAAAGGGAGGTGATTTACCAGTTTATTCAATAAAAAAATTAAAAAGAAAATTTTGATAATTGAGTATCCTTATCGTTTTAAATAGTATATTAAGCATATTATTTTTTAGCTTTTTTCTTTTTAGGTTTAGGATCTATTTTTTTAAGTGCCTTATTTGCTACTTTTTTGAATTCCTTATCCCCTGTTGCTGCTCGTCTTGCTTTTTTGATTGGGTCTATTGCTTTTTTATCTTTGATATCCCCTAACGCTTTTGTAGCTGATGTTCTAACTCCCCAATCCTCATCAGTCAATAATTCTATTAATGGATCCACAGCATCGGCAACTTCCATTTCACCCAATGCTTTGGCTGCAAATTTCCTTATAGCAAAGTCATCTGATTTTAATGCATCGATTAACTCTGTTGCAACGGTATCATCCCCAATATCCTTTAAGGACAATATTACGTATTTTTGTATTTGAGGGTTATCAGTGTTTAATGCAGCTATTAATGGCTTAATAGAATCAGCACCTATATTGGCTAATGATTTGGCTGCTTGAAACCTGACATGAGGATTTTCATCAGAAAATGTTTCTATCAATAAATCTATCGCTTCATCAGGGTATTGTTCTAATTCAATACACGTTTGTTTTCTAACTTCATAATCGTCATCATTCAAATTTTCTTTTAATGTATCAAAATCGCTCATATAACTAACTCCAATTAATTATTTTCTTAGGCATTAATTATATATTTTAAGGAAATACTATTTAATTGTTTTTTAAATATTTATCATTAATTTAAGGAAGATGGCCTAGCTCCCAATATAATCAGTAGGATTTTTTGAACATGGGATGATAAATAATGATAAAATATATATTCTTAGAAATGAATATATACTATTAACAAAAATAGAATTTTTGTTTATATAAATAAAAAGAAAAACACGGTAATATTATTAACTGTCGGTTGAGAATATTACTTAATGAAATGCAAATTAGATAACTAATTATTTGAAAAGGATATACTTATGCGACAAATATCCTTTTTCAATACCCTATTTTTAATGATAATAACAAACTTTATAATAATCCAATACATAATTAATAATATAGATAGCTTAATGTATTAATCATAAATATGGGGAGAGTATTTTAATGAATGATGATAAATATAAAATAGAAGGGAATGTCCTAAAACAATATTCTCCTTATACTAACTGTTATTATGATGAAAAAGGTGTTAAACATATTTGTATAAACGTTCCAGCCAAATTTAAATTCCATATGATGGAATATGAATTATTACCAGGAATTATAGCATATTTCAACAAGTGTGACTTCATACAACGATATACCAATAAAGATCCACTTTTTAAATTAAACAATACGGAAGGTTTATCTGTATTTAATTACATGGTTAGTGGACAAGCACAAATAGGTGTGGATGAGAATAAATATATCCCTATAAAAGAAAATGACATATTTATTCATACAAAACCAACAGAAAATTCATTATACAGTTTTTATGGAAAAACAAGCTTTATACATATAGTGATTATAGAAAGCGAGATTTACAAGCATAAAGAAACATACACTATAGAATATTACAAATTAATAAACAAACTATTCTTGTTGAGTAAAAAAGAAGAAAATATCATATTTAAATCAGAAAATCATATTAAAGAAATCCTTGAAGACTTAAAAAAACATACTTTCAAAGATGAGATTTCACAAAAAGTCTACTACCAGATAAAGATTATTGAGATAATTACTTATTTATATGAATTGAATATCGGTGATATTAAAAACGACTATAAAACATATACCGACGCACAGATACGTGTTGTTAGAAAGATTAAAAATCACCTGTCAAGGGATATTGCCAGTTATATCTCATTGGAAGTGTTGTCCAACAGTTATGGTATCAATCTAACAACCCTGAAGAATTGTTTTAGAGACATGTACGGCAAACCGTTGTACACATGGTATAGGGAATATAAATTTTTAAGGGCCAAAGAGTTAATTAAAAATACGGATTATCCCATATCCAAAATAGCCAATATGATAGGATACAAAAGTAGCAGTAAATTTACAAAAGCTTTTAAAAAGGAAATGGGAGTTTTACCTTCCAGTTATCGTAAAAAAAAGAAATAACCACCCTTTAACTATTTTTTAAAGATTTAACTAATATTCTAACAATAATCAAATATTTAACTGATAAAAATAGAATATGTGCAATAAATCAGATAAAATTATATAAATGTTTAATAAAAAATATTTTTTTTAAAATAAATACAGAAGACATAAAGTAAAGTTTAAATAATAATTGAAATATTTACAATAAGATAATAAAGGAGATTAAACAAAAATAATATCATTAAAAATAATAAAATTAAAAAAAAATAAAATAGGAGATAACATGAATTATTTATTAGCAATAATAATACTTATTTACATTGCAATGATGGTTCTGGTAGGATATATCGCATGGAAACGTACCACAAGCAACGAAGATTACCTAGTTGCCGGTCGTGAAACAAATCCATACATTATGGCATTAAGTTACGGTGCAACATTCATAAGTACCGCGGCCATTGTAGGATTTGGTGGACTTGCAGGTACAAATGGTATGGGTATCCTATGGCTGGTATTCTTAAATATTGCAGTTGGAATATTCCTAGCATTCATATTCTTTGGAAAACCAACAAGGGCAATAGGAAAATACCTGAATGCAATGACATTCCCAGAATTCTTATCAAAAAGATTTAACAGCAAATTCATACAATACTTTAGTGGATTGTTAGTCTTTTGTGCAATGCCAGTATATGCAGCTAGTGTATTGATAGGAGCTGCAAGATTTTTAGAAACAACGTTAAGCGTGGAATTCCAGTTAGCAATCATAATACTCGCAGTAATTATAGGATTCTACGTAATATTCGGTGGTTTAAAAGGTGTAATGTATACTGATGCAGTTCAAGGAGTAATAATGTTCTTTGGAATGCTTGTACTGCTTATAAGTATATACTGGATTTTAGGCGGAGTAACAAATGCACATACTGCATTAAGCAATATGGCACCGCTGTTTCCGGCAAGTGCCCAAGCCACAGGAGCAACGGGTTGGACGACTTTTCCTAAAGTCGGAAGCGTATTCTGGTGGAACCTTGTAACATCAATTATTCTCGGTGTAGGAGTAGGTGCTATAGCCCAACCTCAACTGGCAGTCAGATTCATGACAGTAAGCAGTAACAGAGAATTGAATAGGGCTGTGCTTGTTGGTGGAATATTCATATTTGTAGCAACATTCTCCGCATACGTGGTAGGTTCACTATCCAACGTATACTTCTATCAGACAACAGGTCAAATTGCCATTCAAGCAGCCGGAGGAAATGTGGATAAAATCATACCGACATTTATCTCATCATCCATGCCACAATGGTTTACATACATATTCACATTAACACTACTATGTGCAGCGATGAGTACACTCAGTACCCAATTCCATGCACAGGGATCTGCTATAGGACATGACGTATTCTCAGCAACAAGAAAAGATAAACAAGGAAGCCTACGTTTAAACCGTATTGGTATACTTGTTGGAATCATAATTGCAGTGGTATTAGCATTTATACTACCGGCAGGAGTGGTAGCTCAGGGAACTACAATCTTCTTCGGTATATGTGCAGCAGCGTTTTTACCAGTATATGTATGTGCATTGTTCTGGAAACGTACAACCAAACAGGGTGCAATTGCAGGTATTGTCGGAGGAACAATAATCAGCCTATTCTGTCTGTTATTTACCCATCAAAAGGAAGCTGCAGGTATTGGTTTATGTAAGATGTTAACCGGTCAGGCTGTGCTGTTTACATCAATGCCATGGCCATACGTTGATCCGATGGTAATAGCACTTCCATTGTCATTTATCATTACAATAGTGGTTACACTTCTTACACATAACTCCAAAGAAGAGGAAGAAGAGATTGATGCAATGTTTAAGGCTAAGGATGGTGAATCAGCATGATTGAAGTATTAGGTTTATCTGATCCATGGATTATCGGTGGGTACCTTGGCTGCATAATCATTACATTAATATGTATAGCCTATGGTGCAATAAATTGGAATAAAGAATAATACATCTCCTCCCCTAATTTTTCTTTTTTCATAATTAAAAATATTATTTAATCAAAATTACCAAAAATAATTAAGATTTTATATAGTAAATTAAACAAATATAACAGTAAAGCAGATAATGAGGATAATAATGAAATATGCAATTATAGATATTGGTTCAAGCATAATAAAATATAAAATATATGAATACAACGATAAAATAATAGAACCAATAATAAAAAATGATGAAAGAGTAGGGTTAATATCATATCACCAAGACAATAAGTTAACCCGGGAAGGTATAGACATACTGCTATCAACCTTAAGACAATTTAAGGATTATTCATCAAAACTGGATATAGACAAATCATACTACTTTGCAACCGCAAGCCTAAGAAACATAGAAAATACCCCGGAAGTATTGAATATCGTTAAAAACGAACTGGACATAGACATCCAAATACTAACCGGACATGAAGAAGCAGATTATAGCTTCAATTCACTTAACATGGTTAAAGTACCATGTAATGATGGAATATTGCTTGATATTGGTGGAGGAAGTAGTGAAATAACACTTTTTAAAAATAAGGAAGTGGAAGTGCAGGAAAGCATTCCAACAGGAGTACTTAAAATATACTACGAACATGTTTCATTATTATATCCCAACAAAGAAGAACAAAAAATAATCATAAATGACATAACAGAGAAGATTAAAGCGTTCAATATTGAAAGTTATGAAAAGGAATACATATATGGTATAGGAAAGACATTTTCAACGATAAAAAAACTGATAGAACACATGAAAATTAAAACCGACACGACAAATACCATCGATATCAAACTAATAGACATACTGCTGGAAAAACTATCCGACAATACAAAAGAATGCTTCAGCCCACTGTTACAAGTGGACTCCGAAAGAATACACACCATACTTCCAAGTCTTCTTATTGTAAAAGCACTTGCACTTGAATTCAATGTTAAAAAAGTATATGTGTGCAATGTAACACTACAAGATGGGATAATTCACAATATTATAAATAAATAAAAAATCATATATAGTAATGTTCAAAAAAATAAAAAAAGAGGAGATTCAATATGCCTGTAATAACAATATCCGGACCTGAAAACGTGTCCAAAGAAGCAAAAAAGGAAATAATAGAAAAAACATCAAAAATAGTATCTGAAGCCTATGGACTTCCAATACAGACAATAACCGTGATAATTGAAGAAACAAATTCCGACAATGTTGGAGTAGCAGGAGAACAATTATCCGAACGTTTAAACAAATAATCTCTTTTTGAAGCTGTAATAGCTTCATCAACCTTTTTTTTAAAAAAATACTTATTGCATTTTCTTAACTCTTTTTATTACCATTATATTATTACCCATTACATTAAACTAAGCTCGATATTCCCAATTTCTTAAAAAAAAGAATGAAAAAAAGCGAATTTAATTTTGAAATAATAGACGTGAAAAAAATCATGTCTACCTAGAACAACAATTCATAACATTTAGCCAATAAATCATGAGTCCTTAGTGTGGATTCCTGACTTAAAATATCCTCCGGAATCTCATATACCAGTGTAGGATAACCAGCCTGTGCTACCGGTTTAGATACAAGAACCGCTGATGTACTTTTATATTCCTCATTACCCGTTCTTGGATAATAATTAAAGTCAATTCCACCATTTTTAATATCATTTGCCAATTTTACAGATGCTTCATCCATTTCAGGTGTTGCCACATAATAACCTTCACCATATGTTGGAATATGCGAATGACTTATTATAACTACCTTGGCATTCGTTGTCTTTATATCAGGTACAACATAATCTGCCACCAATTTCTCACCATTAGCTCTTCCTTTCGCATAATCGGTGGGATCCTTTGTAACAGTCACATTATATATAATCATGTTAACCTGATTATGCAATGCAAATAGTCTTGCCGACTCTATCTCCGGATCTATAGCTAAAGTCTCCCTTGGATGAATACCCGTAATAATAACCATAGTCTTATCAGATTCATAAAGATTATCCACCTCTTTGGTTACATATCCAGTATCAGTTTGAGCAATAACACTGGTCGTATGACCCGTAAAATATGTATAACCCAACAGTGCAACACAAAACATCAAGATTATAAAGATTATTGCCAGTGACTTTTTAATTATGTTATTCATAACAACACATCCAATGAACTTGAAATATAATTAATATTATATAAGTTTATACTTAAATAGTTAACAACAGCAAATCATGGCTATAGCATTACAAATACCATTGTTTATTATTTTTGAGCTATAAATATAGTATAATAAGATAACATTGATAGCTATGAAAATTATAATTTAAAATTATTGACGTGAAAAAATGAAATGGAAGATAGGCAATGTAGATATAGACAATCAGATAGTTCTTGCCCCTATGAGTGGCATATGCGACCAGCCCTTTAGGACCATTATCAAATCTATGGGATGTGGGCTGATTGAAACAGAGATGATATCCGAAAAGTCCGTAATTCAATTGAATGAAAAAACACGTGAAATGCTACAGATAGCTGATTATGAAAAACCAGTAGCACTGCAGTTGTTTGGGTCAGATATGGAAGCATTTATAACAGCCGGCAAATATGTTGAAGAAAATACCTGTGCCGATATTATCGATATCAATATGGGTTGTCCTGTTCGTAAGGTAGCTGAGTATGGAAAGGCGGGAAGTGCATTTCTTAAAAATCCACAAAAAGCATATGAAGTCGTGAATGCAATTGTAGATGCTGTGGATATTCCGGTTACCGTTAAAATAAGAAGCGGATGGAATGAATACTGCATTAATGCTGTTGAGATGGCACGTGTTGTGGAAGAGGCAGGTGCATCAGCTGTGTGTGTTCATCCACGTACAAAACAACAAAGATATGAGGGCATAGCTGACTGGTCTGTTATAAGGGATGTTAAGCAATCGGTTGACATACCTGTCATTGGAAATGGAGATGTTACCTCATGTTATGATGCCAAGGATATGATAAGCCAGACCGGCTGTGATGCCGTGATGATTGGACGTGGTGTTCTTGGAAATCCATGGCTTGTAACCGAATGTGTTAATTACCTGGATAATGACAAAAAGCCTGAGCCAACAGGTTATGACAAGAGGATGGAAGTTATTAAAAAACATGCACAACTGCTTAGTGATTATACTACAAAGGAAGTAACACTTATAAAAATGAGAAAACATGCGGCATATTACGTTAAGGGATTGTATGGTGCAGTTAAGATAAAACAGGAAATATTTAAAACAAATAGTGTCGATGAGTTACTTTATTTGCTTGGAGAATATTTCTTAACACTGAAAGAATATGAAGAAAATAAAGTATAAAAGAATGACAGGGGAGATTAGTTTTCACAATCCCTTTTTAGGATAGCATATAACAGTAGATTACTGTATGTTCCATCCAAATTTCTTTGTCCATCCCTTAATAATCCTTCATATTTCATCGATACCTTTTCCATGACCTTTTTTGAGCCAATATTCTCTTCATGACATGATGCGTAAATTCTGTTAAAACCAATCTCATTAAATGCATACCCAATAACGGCATCACATGCTTCTGTTATAAATCCATTGCCCCACCATTTGCTACCGAGGCTGTAACCTAATTCTCCGGAGTTATTATTATCATTCACATTAAATATTCCGATTGATCCGATTATCACATCACTCAATGTTATGACCCATGAGTAAAACTTTGGATTTGATTCATATTCCTTAAGATTGAATTTTATGAAATCTTCACATTTTTCTATTGTATCACAGGGCACCCATGATATATACTTGGTAATGTTGATATCGCCGCCATAATTGTTATAAACATCTTCCACATCACTTTTTTTAAATGGACGTAGTGTCAACCGTCCTGTTTTAATTATTAAAGTTCCTTTATGATTCATGATTTTTGCCATATGAGTATCTCCAATAATAATAAGTTATTAAGTAATTTAATGATATTATATCATAAAATTATAGTATATACCATTATTTGTATTACATAATATAAATATTCATAAAAAAAATATAATACAATCACATATTATTTGTTTTATTGTAATTAACAGATCATGAAACAGGAAACATCGTATAAGATTGATGATTTAATGAAATTTTTATCATTTTATGAAAACAAGTTAGATTTATGTGTTAAAAGAATACTAAAATAAGCCATAGAACCCCATTAACGGCATATAAGTAAGAATAAATGAATATATAAAAATTTTAGTGCATAAATGCATTGCCAAAAAAATAAGAGAAAAGAGATAATCTTAATAGAATAGATTTTATTAAGATTATAATAGATTAATTGTCTAATCACATAAGACAACTGGTTTAATTAAGTCTTTTGGTTTGTCTTTCATTAACATTAAAGCATCTTCTACTTTATCGAATCCTTTGAATTTATGGGTTATAAGGGAATCCGGATTTATTCTTCCGTATTCGATTAGGCTTGCCAGACGTTCCATTCTTACTCTTCCACCAGGACATAGACCTGTTGCTATGTCGATATTTGCCATTCCACAACCCCATGCTTCACGTGGTAATGGTACTATATCTGCTCCACTTAGATAATTTACATTTGATATTACTGATCCTGCTTTTGCCATTTTTACTGCTTGTTTCCATGTTTCCATGTTTCCACCGGCAATAATTACTGCATCTACCCCTTCATTATCTGTTGCTTCCAATATTTGTTCATCTATTGGTCCTTCTTTATAGTTGACAATGTCTGTTGCACCGTATTCTTTTGCTACTTTTACACAATTTGGTCTTGTTCCTACAGCAAATATTCTTCCAGCTCCGAGGTTTCTTGCTCCTGCTACTGAACATAGCCCTACAGGACCTATTCCGATTACTGCTACTGTTGATCCTAATTTTATGTTTGCATTTTCTGATCCCATCATTCCTGTTGAAAACATATCTGATAGCATTACTGCTGTTTCCGGTTTTACATTTTCAGGTAATTTTGCTAGGTTTGCATCTGCCAAGTTTACGTGGAATACTTCTCCAAATACTCCGTCTTTGAAGTTTGAAAATTTCCATCCACCCAATGCTCCTGTTGTTTGTGAAGGGAATCCTCTTTGTGCTGCTTCATCTTCCCAATCAGGTGTGATTGCTGGTACGATTACTTCATCCCCAACTTTAAAATCTTTTACATCTTCACCTACTTCTTCTACAATTCCTACTGCTTCATGCCCAAGAATCATATCTTTTCTATCTCCTATTGCTCCTTCCCATACTGTGTGTATGTCAGAAGTACATGGAGATAATGCTAATGGTTTGATTATTGCATCACGTCTACCACATTCTGGTTTTTCTTTTTCTACCCATCCAACTTCATTAAGTTTTTTCATTGCAAATCCTGTGAATTTTGCCATAATTTTCATCTCGATTATTTTTAAAACTAAATATGTACAATATTTAATTAATATGATGATAATTGTATTATATTTAGTCTAATATATATTATAATTATGATAGTATATAAATATATCGCTAATTTATAATGATTAATCATTAGTATTTTATCAAAAGATAATAATAAATTAACAACAACCCCCGCCATTATGAACATGCAAATCAGAAACAAGCATTCTGGGAACACCCAACTGCTTCAACTTATCAAACAACAAAGCAAGACAAATTTCAACATTAAAATAGTTAAAAAATACATTAGAACCATAATACTTATCATAATAATTTTCATCATCAAAAGAATCATCATCAGTTAAAAACCATTCAACATCACCCTCAACAAGACGAATTAAATCCTCTTTATAATGTAACAAACTATGTTCCATTTCATGAGCCCTATCCCTAATTCCAATAAAATTATCCTTATCTTCATCAGTTAACTCATACAATTCCTCATAGGTAATTAAATCATTATATTTTAAAAGAGAACGATACATTCCTTCACATTCAACAAGTAAATTATTAATCTTATTTTGAACATTATCAAATTCATATTCTTTCTGTTTATTAGCTTCATCAAACAACATAATATCATTCCTTACTAAATAATGTTTTGTATATTCATCATATAAATAATATAACAGGTATTGAAACAAGATTTATCTCCAAAAAAAACCAATATTTTATAAATAATTAAAATATAACTTAAAAATACAATATTAAAAAAATTGATTAGAAAAAATAGAGAAACCACATCTGTTAACAAAACAATATAAGCAAAAAATTAAACATAATAAATGATTATATATTATATTATTGAAAATTTTATAAAATTAAAGAGGTGAAATATATGGAACCAGGTATATTAGCAGCTATTATTTCATTTGTTTTCCCAGGTATAGGACAAGCAATTACAACTCCTGAAGCAAGAATGAAATGGATTATAGTATTTGTAATTTATTCAATAATCTTTTTTGTCCTTTACATGATTATAGGAAGAAATTTCATTGTATCAATATTAAGTTTAATTGTAAAACTTGCCGCAGCATACGATGCATATGATAATAAAATAGACATCAATTCCGTATTTTAATGGAATTTATCATATAATACAAGAATAATTATTCATATTTAGTTCGTTAAATTTGGAATTGACTATTTTTAACGAACTGAATATTAATATTAAAATGTGCAACAATCCATTTATGGTCATTTAGCATGTTTTTATTAATAATATCCCCCCAATATCATAATTTATGTCATTATTTTTTAGAAGATACAGTTAAAACAGGTACAATTCACATAGAAATTATCACAGCTCCAATAAACTAAAAAAAAGAGAAAAATATGGATTAAAAAAAATCCACAAAAAACTAAGCAATAATCAAAGTCTTAGTATCCACTAACTTATCATAACCACCAGCAACAAACACAGAAGAAAATGTATAACTATCAACCAGCAATTCTTTAAAGTTATTATATAGGATAAAAACCCCTATATTGTTTTTCATGTTTTAACCATCTAATTAACATTTTATCTTCAACATAATACTCCTTATTTTTATAAACAACTATTCCTTTATCTTCTAAAGAAGTTAAATACTTATTCAATGTTGGTTTTGAAAAACTTATTTTATTTTCCAATAATGTCCAGGTTAACGTGTCATTTTCTATTAATTTAATAACTATCTCCTTTTCATATTTATGTAATGTTCCCCATATTCTTATCCACATAACCAGTATTTGATCCATATTTTCAAGAAATGTTTCTTCAATTAACTTTTCATCATATGTTACTGAAGAGTCCATTATATTATAAAAACTGTTTATATAAACAGGTATTCCTCTTGTATAATAATAAAATTTCTCAAATCCATCTTCAGTCATTATAACATCATTCAATTTATCCTTAAGATAAGATTTGGTTTCTTTTTTACTAAATGGATCAATATTAATTTGAACCATTCTTCCACCAAAAGCTCCACTTTCACCATTTATCATTTCAACAATATCGGATAAACGTGATGTTGATCCTGTAAATACATAACTTACATTATCTTGAAATTGTGAATGACTCCTGATTAACCAAAAAAAACTTTCGGGACTTTTTAATTTCTTTAAAAATTGAAATTCATCAATTATTATTACAAAACCCTTGATTTCATCAGTTTTGTCAACAATTTTTTGAGGATATTCCATGACTAATTTAGCTAATTTTTCAAAATTATTTTCTATTTCAGGAATAGGAATTTCCAATATTGATGCTGCATTTTTAAAGTCATATTTTTTTAATTTTATTGAATTAAATAAAATATTTATATTTTCATATATTTTTTCTATATTTTTATCTTTAATATTTATTAATGACTCATTCATTAAATTTAATAATTCCAACAGTATTTTCTCTTCACTTAAATTTCCATTATTTTCTGCATTTATCTTAGAAATATCCATATAACATACTAAAAAATTAGGATTTAAATCTTTCATGATTTTTTTTAAAAGAAATGTTTTACCTACACCTCTGTATCCTGTTAATAATAATTGTTCTGAAACATCCTCTTCTAAAATATTCAGGTAATTATTAATTTTTATTATATCTTTTTTACGATTATAAAAATATTTATCGACATTGCTTGGTATATAAGTAGGAATATATTTTTTATTTATTGTCATAAAACCACCAAAGTAAATTATTATTTACTAGTAAAAACTATTTTATTTATTGCTAATAGTTAATTTATAATAACTAGTTAATATACATTTACTTTATAAGATTAGTTAATTAAAATTTACTAATTAAAAAAAATTAACATTAACATATACAAAAAACAATACACATCATACATACTTTATGAAATGAATTTAACAATAACTGGAAATAATTGTCACTAAAACATCAGATATTCATTATCCACCTAAAAAACAATATACACAAAATTAAAACGATATAAAAGACAACACGAATTAACAGAAGAAGAATTAGATAAAATATACACAAATGCAAAAGAATTCACACAAATATTCCACGAAAAAAGTTACGATACAGCCAAACAAAAATATGAAGAATACATAAACAAATACAACGAAATACCAACAGAATTACAACAATTCATAGAAAAACCCATCAGAAACTTCATAGACATATACTTATTAAATCTTAAAAATCCAAACATAGAAAAAACATCAAATAAATTAGACAATTACTACAGAAATACAAATCCAGAAATAATTAAAAAAAACGATATAAAACTCGAAATGGAATATTAAGTTATCTTTATTATCAAATGATTAAATGGACAAATAAAAGATAAAATGATGATTGAAGCCTATAAAAATTTACAGCCTCATTTTTTAAAGCTTTTTTTGTATAAATTGTTTCAAAGCTCATATTATCCCTTTAGACTCTAATTCTTCTAATTTATCATCCAATTCTTCAAGTTTAATTTTATAAGTATCAGAATAATCATCTTTTTCTAATTTTTCTATACATTCATTATAATATTCAGCTTCTTCTTCACTGAATTCTTCAATTACCCTATTTTTTTCAATTAAAGAGTAAATTATATCATTATAAGATTGTTTTTTACTTCCCATCTTTGTTAATATTCTATGCACTTCATCTGAAACTTGAATTGATTTCATGAAAAAAATCCCCTTCTTTTTTATAATAAATATAAGTTTTAAAGTATTTATAATTTTTAATGACATATGCAACAAATATAGATAATATATTTATTATAAAATTTATAGAAAGTATATTTTCTGTTTAAATATAGGTTAGTTCAAGAAGATGTATTTAAAAATATGACACTCACACATTGACGAATATATTTTTATATTATGATTATAAAAAATATATAATATAAGTAGTTACACTTGCAATATACCTCTGAAAATCAAATTATTTAGTTGTTGGTGTATATGTCATTGGTGATAAATGAATCTAAAAGACCCCTGATTTTAATGAAATTTTAAATCCATAGAAAAATTTGGAATTTTACTTCGTTATATCTATGTATAACGAACTAAACAAGATAAAAAGTAATACTTTTTTACTGATTTTACTCAAAAAAGTAATACAAAAAAATGCTAACCACCAGAAAGACAAAGAGGAATAAACTCTTTTTTTATAAAATATCGAAAAAAATCAAAAACTGACAAAAATAGTAAAAATAAACCACTACATATATATGAAGTAACATCAAAATGACAAAGTAATCAAAAATGAGAAATGAGGAGAAATAATAGAATAAGTATACCAAGTATAAATAATAGAAAAAATAAATTAAAAGTATAAAATGTAAATAATAATAAAAAGGGGAAATAATACAATGAAAACAATAAAAGTAACACAAGAAGTACATGACATGTTATCAGAAATAGGTAGCAAAAAAGACACTTACAATGATATTATTTTCAAATTAATAAAGGAACATAATGAACCATATTCTGAAGAATTTGAAGATGATCAAGCAGATTACTACAATAGATGCATTGAAAAAATAGAAAACGAAGATTATAGTGACATAATAGAAGTAAATTTTGATAATATTGATGAAGAATTAGAAAGATTAGAATCTGAAGGCATAATATGAAATATTCTAAAAAACCAACAAAATTATTCTTAAAAAAACTATCAAAATACTCAAAAACAGATAAAAAACTATATAAAGAGATAATTGATAGTTTAGATATAATAACAAAAAATCCATTCGATTCAACAAATAAACAATTAAAAAGCAAAAAATGCCCTAAATGCAAAAGATATCGAGTTGGAAACTACAGAATAGTTTACTACATAAATACTGAAAAAAGATTTGTAGAATTTATAGATGTAGATGATAGATTAAGTACCTACAGAAAATATTAAAAAAGTAAGATATAATTAAATATCCTCCTTTTTAATCTTATTTGATTTAAATAAAGACAAAATCCTATCAATATATTCATCATCCACTTCTTTATCATTATCTTCAAAGTCAGGATCATAACCATATTCATCTATAATTTCTTTATATTTCTGTATGTTTACTTGAAATTCAATAACCGCCCCACCTGCATCATGATTAACTGATGATACTTCATTACCCACACCAATAATACAAATATCATCCGAATAATTATTATTAAAAGATATTAAATCTTTAAGAGCATATACCTGACCTAATTTAGTTATCATAGTGATTGTAGCTTTTTTAGAATCATAAGTAACATAGTCCATTTCATTGAGAAAATCAGTTAACGGTGCCAATATTTCAGAAAACTCTTTTTCAGGCTCATAATGTAAATATCTTCCCGTAGAGTTATTTTCTTTAAAATAATTAAACATATTTATTAAGAATATTTCAGATTCCTTAGACATTTTTTAGCCCCCATAATACCTGATAATTATCTAAACAAACTCCATGTCATTCTTTTTTAAATTTATCATCAAATTCTTCCAAGAAATAATCAAAATCGGATTTATACATTTTATCCTGTATAGGATTATATTTTTCATATTCTTGAACAGCCTTTTGTTTAGCTAAATCCATCCTAATTTTACCTTTATGCGTTAAAACATCATATTCGTTAAATTCTAAAAACAAATCTAAACGTTCTGCCCAATCTTCCATGGACATCAGCCTATGTTTAGCTGCTTGATTTTCTGCATAATCCAAATACATAGAAACTATTCTATTTAATTCAGACAATTCTTCTTGAGTTAAATAATTCTTTGCAATTGTTACATCTGATTTTCTTATTTTACCTTTTGGGCCATCCTTCCAAGAGGTTAATCCCATGAATTCTTTTTCATGATTTACACGTTTATCAATTAATTCAGCGGCTGTATCACCAGTTATGGCAAAATGCAGTTTATTTTGTACCTTTGAATAAAAATTTTGGCAGTGTCCAAAATACAGTCTGAGTTTTGATGTCTGTTAACCTTATAACATTATTTAATAAATTGTTTTATTTTTTCATTGATTAAATAAATGTTAAAGTACGATATAATATCATACAACTATTTAATCTTCAATTA
>JAFRMD010000163.1 GCA_017430835.1 Methanosphaera sp. | reverse complement strand
GTCTGAGTATAAATATTATATCATCATATAATTAGAAAAAGATTCTAATTATAATATTATATTTATTCTAATAATAATTGTAGAATTTAAATAATGTTTATATTAGAATTATTTTTTATATTAACATAGAATTTCTGTACAAAATCTGAGTATAAATATTTTCCCGATTTTTTGTAGAATTAATATCCAATAATATTTTAGCACAATATTTTTACAATTGAATAATATGATTATTATATAAACAAATAATCATATTAGTATAAAAATCGAAGGCGATGTTTGAAATTTTTATACTCAGAGCCAAACATATAGAACTTTGTTCTATGAACAAATATTTTAAACCGTCTGAGTATAATTTTGTAATAGAAATCTTTAATCAGAATCTATAATCGCCTGAGTATATTTATTATCTGAGTATAATTATTATTAAATAAAAATAGTCCTGAATGATTCAGGACTATTCTACAATCAGGCTATTGCTTGTTTAAAGAATCGTTGCGCTTCATAGCGGTTAACCGTCACTTTATTTCGTTTCTGAAGACGGTTATAAACGCCATCTGTAAAGGCTTTCAGTGCCCATTCATAAGCGTATTCAACGCCCTGCCTTTTGGCAATCTGCCGGGCGCAACGAGCAAGGAAAATGCCTTCGTTTTCAGGATCAACCACATCATTGATGACGATTGTTTTACCGAACTTGCTATATTCACCACGAGAACCGAATTCAGCGAATAACTTTACAGCGGAAACGATGGATTTATTGAGAGAATTGAAGTTTTTCATTTTGACCCTCCTATGGTCTAAGTTATGATTTTGGTGTTGAGGAGCCGTTCCCCTCAACTGATTCTATTCTACACTATGACTAAAAATCAGTCAAGTAATTTTTTGTAATATATGACAACGAAAATGTCATAGATTTAATGTGACATTTGTCATACTGTATCAATATATATACTCAGACACTTTTCCCGGTTTTGATTCAATAATTACACTCAGATGCTCCGTTAGTTTGTCCGCAGGCGCAGGTTTGCAGAGTCTGAGTATAATTATTAACAGCATAATATTGATAGTACAATATTACTAATTAATATTGAACAGTATTCTATTACGATTATGTAGTTAATTTTCTATAAAATAATAGAATAAATTAAATTATAATATAGAATAAAACTATTATAATATATTAGAAAATATTTAATAATTAATAATCATATTATCCAATATTGCACTAATCTAAAAATAATATCGTCTGAGTATAAATATCGGCATCGTCCAATCTAAAATTTATACTCAGTTGTCTATATAATAATCTAAAACAGAAATTCTAAAACCAGCAACCGGAAATTAATTCTAAAATCAATCAGAAAACGTCTGAGTATAATTCTGCAATCAAAAATCTATTTTTGAATCTGTGTTCTAAAATCAGTATTCAGAAATTTGTTCCATATCAGAAAATGAATGTCTGAGTATAATTATTCTTAAATAAAAAAACCCTTTCGGGCTATACTATATATTTTTCATATGGTGCTTTCATAAGCCTGTCAAACGTGTTTTCTGCAATAAATGATGGGATTCCTTCGTCTACCGCCCAATCCCAAACACTTGCATTAATTTGTTCAATTGTCAACGCTGAAAACAATTCGGTGAGAGACTCAAATCCAGCATATTCTAAAAAACGTTTTGTCATGATAATCTCCTTATATCGGCTGAATCGGGAGCCGTTGCCCGTGTCAGTACCTCACTGACAATACTAATTATACGGATAAGTCATATCTTGTCAATAGCAAAAGTGAAAACATATGACACTAATATCATATGACATTTGTCACATCTTATTACAATTATATGCTCAGACATTTTTCATTGAATCAGTATAATAATTATACTCAGATATTTTGGATGGCAGATTCTTAAATGACTAAGTATAATTATTCCAGTTCCAAACTCAATTTTTATACTCAGTCATACACATGGTAAGAATGTCTGAGCATATAATTTCTTAATAAAAAAATAGTCAGGTTTCACTGACTTATTTTTTAGCACTCTTCCATTGTAAAATGTCTGTCTTCTTCACATTTCTGTAAACGGCATTCATAGCCTTTGGAACCGTACTTATTCAGAATTTTAATGGCTTCCATGCAATCCATGCGCATAGCAACCTGTACCCAATACTCTTTATCATTATTGAAAGCCTTCTTATAATCAACATAGTAAAACATAATATCAACCTCCAAAATTGTTTTTATGTCGTGGTTCCCTCAACCACAATAATATTGTATCACAATTTTAGCAGTTTTATAAAATTAGTGACAAAATTGTGATATTAGATTAATCTAACAATCAGGAATTACAAACTATATACTCAGACAATCTGTATATCGGAAATTATTAACATCTGAGTATAAATCTTAATCTGCTTTCAAGTTCTATCTGAGTATAAAATTCATCTCGATCAACCAGAAGTTTTATACTCAGAGGCACAATCTGTAATCTGAAAAATAATTTCTAAAACAGAAATCTAAAATTATCTGAGCATAATTGTTTATCTGAATTTGTTCAAAATTGTCTGAGTATATAAATTATCTGAGTATAATTATCATTAAATAAAAAAGGGAAGGTATTTAACCTTCCCATATTGTTTAAGCCTGATAATACCGCTTCAAAATATCCTTACTATCATTATAAGGAAGTCCATGCAACGTTAAGAAACTCTTGATGTGGCGGGTTGTTGTAGCACTATACAACCCCTTAACCTCACATTTTCCTTCAGGTGTGATCCGTGCCACACGAGTGCCGTAACTGACACAAACGGTATCGCCGTTATAATCAGTATATTCCCATGCTTTCCCATAAAAGGATTTGCGTGAATCCAACGGTGCAAGATAACGAATTCCAGAATTGTTAGACATAAGATTTTTTCCTCCTTTGTTATGTCTTTGTTTTTTATTATGTAACCATTTTAGCATTAACTTTAAATTAAGTCAATAGTGACATTTGTCATATCTTTTATATGACATTCATCACTTTATATACTCAGACATTTTGACCATCAACATCACGATATTTGTACTCAGATATTAACATTATCATATTATCAGTATAGAATGACTGAGTATAAAATTATTATTACGTTATTATTAGAACAAAAATAAAGTCTGAGTATAAATTCCAAAAACAGAAAACAAATATATATACTCAGGACATCTATCGCAAAATCAAAACATCTGAGTATATATATTTTTAATAAAAAATTGGTTGGGATTAATCCCAACCGTTATATTTGAAAAGCTGATAATCAGCCTGTTCAATCGTCAAACCATAATCAACGATTTCCCAACCACCTACACCGTTTTGAGGCATAAGTGAATTACCTTCCTCAAAAACGTGGTAATTGCCACTACCATCACGCCATAAGCTCCAATTATACATAACACCTCCTTAATCGTCATCAGAGATATAATCATCAGGCATTTGCCCATTTGCCCACATCCAGAGACCCCATTCTTCCTCTGAAATCTCACCATTGTTGAGCTTATCCCAAAGCTCTATGCGGATATTTTTCTCATAATCTGTCATCATAACCCCTTTCATTTGTCTCATTGACAATATTCATTATACACCATGCCACTATAGTGTCAAGAGCAAAATTGTAATATATGACATTGAAATTGTAATATTAATCATATAACATTTATTACTAATCGGAAAATATATATACTCAGACTAATCAGCAATCGAAAATTGATAATCAGAAAATCTGAGTATAAATCTGAAAAACAGAAATTTAATATTTATACTCAGAACAAAAGTTTTCAGAAATCAATCCAATTTATCTGAGTATAAATATTATTAACAAAAAAATGGGATTTTATCCCATTCTAAAATTAAACCAGTGTTCATCCACATTTCTCCAACCTTCAACGTCAAATGTCCACCATACAAAATTATCTTGCTCATGTTTATTTTTGCTGATGATAAAAGCGTCATTAATATCGCCTTCAATATATCTTTCAATTGAAAAATGTTTTGATTCATTAGAATCCATATCCCATGAAATCGTGATGTTATTTTCAAGTTCACAACGTTCATAAACATGATACGCAACTTCACATACACTATTAACTGTTTTTCCCGTAGGAATGACGATTTCAGCCTGATGAGGAATAGCGGGAACGGTCAGAGCAACCAAACCAGATAATAAAGCAGATTTCAGGATATTCATTTTGTTTATCTCCTTTGTTTTGTTTTTTCTTTAATTTTAATCAAAATTCAAAATCTTACAAGATGTCAAATGTAATAATCATGACATGACAAAAATCATATATCAGAAATTTATATACTCAGATAAATCAGTAATCGGAAAGTTAAATCTTGAGTATAAAATTCAAAAACATAAAAAAAATAATTATACTCAGTCATATTATCATATTATTATCTGAGTATATAAATTATTAACAAAACAATCCCAATCTCTTTTTTAAGATTGGGATTATTGGTTTATGCTTTGTATGTCGTTTCTGAATTGTAAACCCAAATAACTTTATTATCACGTTTGGTGTCAATGACATTATCACCATCTATTACCCATCCAGAACATTCATTGAAGAACTTCATCCATGTTTCATGAGAAATGAAATCCATGCAAGCCATCTGATGAAAGGTATCCCAAATTTTGTTCATTTCATCCTGAAAACCACTATAATTGATAAGTGTTTCCTTCATATTTTTCAGGTTGAGAGCTTTTGTGTTTTTCATGATTTTTATCTCCTTTGTTTTGTTTATTTATACATCTATTTTAATGGATAACTCAAAATTAATCAAGGTGACATTTTGCAAATTATGACATGATATTTGTCATATTATTTTATATGACATTCGTCTTAATAATTATACTCAGACTATCAAACAGCATCATCATATTATCTGAGTATAATTACAATATTCAAAAAATCAAATATTTATACTCAGTTTTTTACTGAACATTTTTTCTAAAATTATCATCCATTGTTCCCTATCTGAGTATAAATATTAATATAAAAAATAGTCGCTATATTTCAAGCGACTATTCTAAAATTCATTCAATCGTTTTTTTAATTTCATTCAACATTCTTACAACGTTGTTTACTTGTGCCGTTGTACACTGTAACACATAGTTTACATAAATCCCCGAACCTTCGAGTTCTTTTAATTCATAAGCCTTGAAATTATCACCTTCAATAACGATACCAAAAATCTTATTTGTATTCATAATTTTTTATCTCCTTTATTTTTTTTGTTTTTTATTTCTACCTCATTGACAATGGTAATTATAGCATACTTTTGAAAAATGAACAGGAATTATGACAAATCATTTGTCATATTTTTCATATGACAAATGTCATTTTATATACTCAGATATAACGCCACAACGTTATTTTTTCTGAGTATAAACCTCAAAGTACAAAAACAAATATTTATACTCAGTTGTTAATATATTATCCATAATTACAATTTTATATCTGTTTTTGATATTATATTAACAATTTTGACACTATCTGAGTATAAATATTCTTAATAAAAAGAGGATAGAAATATCCTCTTTTTATTTCTACATTCTATAATCACCTGCTTCAAGTACTTCATAGAACGCTTGCTTATTGGATTCTTCTGCTAATTCATAACTAAGATGAAAAAATTCGAGAGATTCCTGATTAGTGAATCTTAAACCTTTTTCATACTTCTTTTCCCATAATTCATCATAACGTTTAATTTTATCTTTTTCCATTTTTATGTCTCCTTAGTCTCCCATATATCCCCACGCATAATCAATATAACCATCCTCATAAACAGGACAAGGATAATGATATGCATCTCCATCCCATGTACCAACCTGTTTACCATGGATAGGATGGGAAAACTCTTCTGGTTCATCAGGATATTTTTCATTAAACTCTTCATCAGACATACTGCAAAAGTCGTAAAACATCTGAAAAGCATAATCAACACTATTTTTATCCATCATCTTTATCTCCTTTGTTTTTTTATTATAAATACATTTTACATCTTAAATCAAAATTTTACAAGAGTAGAATGTCATATATATTACATGACAAAAGTCACATTCTCATACCTGAGCATAAATCTTAAAATAAAAAATAAAAATTTATACTCAGATATACGCAATCGAAATTTATTATCTGAGTATAAATATTGTTAATAAAAATTAGGGGACATTCTCCCCTTTATTTATTTATGCTATAAGATCAAGACTGTTTTTATAATATTTTTCGTTTTCTTTTTCCCATTTAGAATATTTATCAACCAAGTCAAGACAAAAAATCAAATGCCATGCTTGATTTTTTGCTCCTGCCCAGTATTCCGTTTCTTTTTCTTCATATAAAATTTTTGCCACTACATAATTTGCAAAAATCTGATTGATAATGTCTGTTTTTTTCATGACTTTGTTATCTCCTTTGTTTTTGTTTATATACTTATTTTACAGCCAATCTGAAAATAATTCAAGTGTATTTTGTCATATATATGATGTGACAAATGTCATACATTTTATTAAACATTATACTCAGATAATCATATAATCGGAATCTGAGTATAAATATATTAACAAAAAATTAGGGGATTTTTTAATCCCCTGTTTGCTTATTCTACATCAAATAAATCTTTATTAAGTTTTGTGCAATTATACACAAAATTACGTGATTTCAAATTTACCATATGACCACTGATTTCGTATGAACGGACAGGAAAATGTTTGAAAATAAATTCCCGATATTCGTCATAATCATCAGTAGCAAAAACTACCATATAATCTGATTTCCGAACAAGTGTATGAATAAACATGATTTTTATCTCCTTTGTTTTTTTCTTTAATTATAATCATATTTTTTATTATTACAAGTGACATTTGTAATATTGATGACATGACATTTGTCACTAATATACTCTGAGTATATAATTGCTATCTTGTGTCTGAGCATAAATATAAGTAAAAAAAATAATTGTTCGGAAATCCCGAACAATTATTCCAATTACAAGTCAAGATAAGCAGAACAAAGGTCATCAAGCTCATCAAGAATGTCTGTTTTTGATTCCTGTTCATCTTCATCATAATCACCTTGTACAACATCCATTTTCAGGTTCCAAATCATCTCGCGGATATCCTGAATAGTAATTTTATCATCTGTAATCATTTTTTACCTCCATGTTTTTTATTATACACTTATTATACAGTCAGAACAAAAATAAATCAAGTGGCATTTGTCACATTTATTACATGACAAAAATCATAGTTTTTATCTGAGTATAAATATCAAAATCAGAAAATAAAAAATTTATACTCAGAAACTCAATCAGAAAATAATCTGAGTATAAATGTATAAACAAAAAAATAGAGCATTTCTGCTCTATCTGTTTTTATTATTCTTTATGTGGTTTTTCACCTCCGCAAACATCGCCACAATACAAACCACCGTTTTTATACGCTTTATCCATCATAAACATAAAGGTATCCATCAAATCGGCAAAATGTTCGTCTGCTTCATCCTGTTCCCAACCATCACCACCGCAATAATAACCTTCTGTATCCGCTTCGGTGACATTCAGATCACCATATTCGATTTCCCCATCTCCGATACCATCAGCAAGCCAAATATTGAACACCTGCTCATTATTGACATTGCGAGCAATAAATTCCATTGCCTTAATCATCTTCATGCGTTCAATTTTGTTTTCCATTTTTACATCTCCTTTGTTTTGTTTTGTTTTTTATTATGTACTCATTATACATCCAAAAATCTAAAATTTCAAGATGACAAATGTAATATGTGACAATGACAAATGTCATATCTTAAATAATAATTATACTCAGATGCTTGTTCAGGAAATCTAAATAATCTGAGTATAAATAATATTAAAATAAAAGGATAGTATTTTCTACTATCCCTTCAGAAATTACGAAAGTATATTCGGAAAAACAAAATAAACCTTGCTCATACCGTTTGGTTTGGTAAATTTCAAAATTGCTTCATCCATATATTCATTGTAGTAATATTCAAAACCATCTATAAAAGTTTTTTCGATAAATTCCCCAATGTTTTTTGCACATCCAGAAGCTATCTGTGCTTCCTTATTGGTTTTATCAAACGATTCAGATACAATATATTCCATATATTCATTCATGATTTTTATCTCCTTTATTTATTTATATGTCTATTGTACATCTATATCAAAAATATTACAAGGTGTCAAATGTTATATTTCTATATGACAAATATCATTATAAATTTCTGAGTATAAATATTACAAAAATAATCTAAAATTTTATACTCAGACTACATATCAGAAAATTGCTCTGAGTATAATTATCATTAAAAAAGATAATGCGCTCACACAAAAGCGCATTATCTAAAAACAAGGAGTATCATGAACGAAAGATTCAAGGGAACACATTAATTATATTAGAAAATTCATTCCACCCCCTATATAATTAATGTACTCCATTCAATCTTTTACGACAAATAAATCTTTACTATATCCGTTCCTTTATTACTTGTCATTGGAGAACTTTTTTATAAGAACAAATAGTTCTCCCTTAGATTTACTCAACAGTTTTCGTTTACCCGTATTATGGATAAATTTCAAAGTGTGAGGAATAATCGGAAAATCCTCAAAGCTAACGGCCCAAAAGCAATAATAATCTGTATCCATAATTACTTCCTTTCTTCCTCACATTATTTATTCTACACCATATTATTGATTTTGTCAAGAGTATATTAGAAATTCATCGACCCAAATCAATGTTCAAAATTTCTTGTGCTTTTTTAATTAATCCTTCCCATTCATCAACATCTGACCATCTGAAATCATCAATTAATCCAGCATACCACATAACTGTTTCAATATCATCAACAACATCATCAAGCCAAAAGGCATCTCTAATATTGTCTACAGCATTATATAATTCTTCACTGTATTCTTTTGTGCTCATAATTTTCTCCTTTATGTTACTATTATAATATTAGTAGTATGATATTGTCAATATGACATTAATCACATGCTTTCAAATCTGCATCCAAAAAACCAATGTGTATTTGTTTTCTTTACTTCAACAGGAATAAAATTACTTGTAATCGGTAATTTTCTTTGTTTCATTTCTGAAGGTGTAATTAATTCATCTTCAACAACAAAACCAACATGTTCTCCATTCTTATTCCAGTATTCGTTGTCTTCTTTTACTTTATAGAACTTCATAACATCCTCCATCTGTTTTTGAATAATTTAAAGATTATCAAAAAAATCATTTATAATTTCTTCAACAGAATATTTACTTATATCTGTATCATAATGCACTTCATTCTTACAATATTCATATTGATTTTTATTTCTATCATAACTATAAAATTCTTGGAGAAATCTATTATAATCAGGGTGCATATTTCATCTCCTTTTTTGTTTTGTTATGTCATTATTATACATTCAAATAAAAAATAAATCAATATGACATTCATCATATTTTTTATCAGAAAATATACTCAGACAATCAGAAAATCAGAAGCTCTGAGTATAAATATCATAAATCAAAAATAGATTTATACTCAGTCAGAAAACATATTCTATTATCTGAGTATAAATAATATTAATAAAAAATTAGGGGATAGAAATCCCCTTTTTACTATTTCACAATAACAATTTTATAATTTTCAAATACAATTGTTACCCATTCAGGAACATCATAAACAGTAACAAAATCACCCAAAGGATAATTTACTTCAATCGTGGTACTAAAAATAGTATTATCATTACAAGAAAAAATCATTTCATCTTGATTATTCCACAGTGAATATTTTTTCATTTTAACCTCCTATTCCAATACAAGATTGTTAACATTTGTTTTCATGCCATTATCAAGATACGCATAATCACATACCCAACGATTATAACAATCATAATAAGGTTTAATTTTTGTTACATTTGCAATAGTCCCAATAGGAACTTTACGACCTTTTACAACTTTTACTTCATCACCCCATAAAATTTCTTTATGATAATGTCTCCATGCACGCTCTGCATTTTTATCAATATCCATATTATAAAGTTCATCATTATCACGAGAACAATCGCTATATTCATAATCCCGGACACATTCAGAATATTCTTCAAGTGTGCAAGGATTAAAAAATATTGCTGTTACATAAGAACCACCTGACTGACAAACCTTATAAAAACCTTTTTTGACACTCATTTTCATAATCTCCTTTGTTTTTGATTATGTATGTATTTTACATCTCAATTGAAAATAATACAAGATGACAAATGTCATGTTTTTAATATTACAACATTGTTTTTATGCTCAGTTTTTTGTTAACATTTTATAAGAATTTTATTAACAAAATATAAGAATTTTATTAACATTTTGTTAACATTTTGTTAACATTTTGTTAACAATATCATAAAAATTTTTTATAATATAAAAATTATCTATAAAAATTTTTTATAGTTAACCACATTTTTCTATATAATTTTCTAATCTAATTTTAATCTAATTTTAATCTTTCTTAAGATTGATACCACATTTTTCTATATTTTTTGCAACATTATTTCTGAGTATAAATATCACAATAATCATAAAAAATTTTTATACTCAGAAACAGAACATTCAATATCATGTTTTCCAAAAAACAGTACATTCAAAAAATATTTTTGTAAATACAATCTAAAAACTTCGTTTAAGGCACCATAGATTCAATTTAAGACCACTTAAATATCAAAAGGGTACAAATATACCCCTAAAATTAAAAATTGAAATTTGACCCCTTCTCGCTTCAAATTTGACCATCAATTTCGTATAGTTTACCCATCTGAGTATAAAAATTCTTAAAAAAGTTATGCTCCATTTTTCAGGAGCATAACAAAAACAAAGGAGGCGTTGCGATATTTTCTACTTAAATTCTATCAAAACATTTTGATTACGAGCATAAAGAAGAACTTCTTCAATGGTTTTGAGGTATCTTCCTGAACCAGTGTACCACCACGTTCCTCTGCCATAACGCCACAGTTGAGCATTATAGTGGTATTGATTTTTATCTCCAAAATCTTGCGGTTCAAAATTCACTACGATTTTTTCCATAATCAGTTCTCCTTTCATCAACAACCAGCATTATATCACATTTATTTTCTTTCGTCAAGAGTGACTTTTGTCATAATATTTTTTTATAGGGAGCTTGTTTATTCTTTCCTCAATGGAAATACTGGAATTATATCCAAATCCCTGAAAAATAACTTTCGCCATATATGTTGAATCATTAAAACTATAGCCACGTTCTCCTATTTTCCGAATAACGTAAAAAAAATTGTAACATGTCAAGTTTTTTACTTTTCTCATTTTCAAACTCCTTTCTCTCATTCTCTCGACTTATTGTTTATTTTATAGCAATTCATTTCAAAAATCAATGTGACATTTATCATGTTTCACAAATTATGCCTAAATAAAATTAAGGCTTCAAATTTAGCGTCAGAAGGCATCAAATTTTGATTTTTAATTTTTAGGGTATAAATATAAGGGTATCCCCATTAAACCCCCGTAGAATCAATCCTCGAAGCAAATACGGGTATTCTGATTACCATTTGTCAACAACATTTTCAAAACCAAAAATACTGAGTATAAAAAGTGACATTCATCATATGACAAAATCTGAGTATAAAATTATCTGAGTATAAAGATTATTAACAAAAAAAGAGGGATATTTCACCCTCAAAAAGATTAGCTCATTTTGCGCATATGTGAGTAATTTTTTATTCCTTTACGTTTCATTTCCTGTTTTACATCAGCAAGTGAATCATACATCATGTATGTTTGAGTTATGTGATGTCCGAAGCAATTTTGACCATAGACAATAACATTACCATGCTTATACTGATAGAAATCAGCCCTTACCAATGTATCAAGTTTACGACAATAATCATCAAGATAACCCATGTCAACCTCCGTTGTTTTGTTTTTTATTATGTACTCATTTTACACCTGTTCAAGAGAAAAAGCAATATGACATTTGTCATGTTTTATATATTATTTTCTTTACTAAAATCATATGATATTTGATTTGATTCTGTATTACATTCATCAAAAAACTCTGAGTATAAATATTTTTTATGATTCAAAATTCCGACTGAGTATAAATATTTACAAAACAAAATAAAACTTTATACTCAGAGCCTTTTTATAAAAACATTTATTCTAAAACAAAAATCAAAACTATTTCTTTACACCAGCCAGCCAGACTGAGTATAAAGTTCTTTCACTCCAGTCTGAGCATAAATCCTCTCAGTTTACGCATTAACCAAGAGAAACGCTTGTTCCATAACACGTAATATTGAGAATGGGTTTTTGTCCTATAATACGCAATATTACATTGAATATTATGCACCAAATTTTTAAATTTTTTCTATATTTTTAGAGATATTTTATATTATTTTCACCATAAAATGCAATAATATAGAAAATTTTTATAAAAGAGAGGAAAAATTTTTTAGTCATACACAATCATGCAATAAAACAATCCGCAATCCAATAATACAACCCCCAATCCACAACATAACGCATAACCCAACCCAAACCCCAATCCTAAATACAAACCACATAGCCCAATACAATCCACCGCAATTCAATTGTGTACAACTCAATTTCATATAATCCAACACATTGCTCAAAATAATACATAATATAACGCAGTCCCCAATCCCCAACTCAATCCAAAACTCAATCCAGCACAACAACATTATACGACACAAAGTATAGTTTCACCCATAGAAAAATCACATATAAATAAAAAGCAAATCACACATATATCTTACCCAAGAATACGCATATATATATAAAAAATCTTCCATGCCAAGACATATTCACTGCGAATACAAGCATAAAAACATTTTGTTTATATGAATCTTTCATATCAAGCACAAAACCAATATTCACAATCAGAACAATATCATATATCAAAATTCCGTCCCTAACAAAAAATCAATATGACAAAAATCATATTACAAATTTCCTATTATCAGTCTACTATTACGAGACTTTTATTATTAATCTCTCATAAGACATCCCATTCTCAAAGGGTAAAAGTCTGAGTATTATTCTTTCCATTCTCAAAAAGAAGAAGCAATCTAAAATCTAAAATTATATTCTGCGACAATTTAAAATCTGAAAACGAGAATCTGCAATTGCAATCTGCAATCGAAAAATCGAAAGAAAAAGGAAAAAAGAAAAAGAAGCAAAAAGAAATTAAAGAAAAAAGAAATTAAAGGTTTTTAATTAATATATTTCTTTTATCTCAAAATCTATTTTTTTTAAAAATTACTGACGTAATTTTTAAAAAAAATAGAACACTTTAAATTATATTTTTAAATTATATATAAT
>JAFRMD010000162.1 GCA_017430835.1 Methanosphaera sp. | reverse complement strand
GAGTTGTCTTGATCGCTTTCAACTGCTGTGAATTCTTGAGGTATTTTAAATTGTAATCCGTCTAATGTTAATACTCCGTTCTGTACGGTTGATGTGGATAATGCAACGTCTTCAGCATTTATTGCTGAGATGGTACATGTTGCTGCTAATAGTACTAATCCTAATATTAATAATCTTTTGAGATTCATTTTTTTCACCTTTAATTATGCTTATTTTTTAGTGGAATCTTGTTCTCACCTACTTATACATTTATATTGGTGAGTATATAAAGGTTTTCGCATGTAAGTGCCTACTTGCATGGTTAAATTCAAATCAAAAACATCTTCTAGGTTTATTGTTGAGTATACGTTTTATTTTTTCTTTAAGATTTATTTTTATGGCTTTTTGGCCAGTAATATTTGATTAGATTGTATACTATATTTACTTCAAAAATACTGTTGAACTAATAGCTGAAGATTTTTATCAATAGGGGATATGGCAAAAATTTTTAATATCTTGTTTAAAAGTTGTATCATATGTAAAATTTGATTTTAGTATTTTAAAGGCGTAATTATTTGGGCTTAAACAATATTTTCTTTTTATCAGTCAATTCAATTATTTGATAGTATAAATAACTTAATATTTCGTGTTTTGATTTTGTTTTTATTATTTATATCAGTACGGACACGTCAACATATAAGGTAAAAGAATGAATAATGATTTTCAGTATTTAAAAAACGTTTAATCGATTTTCACTCATAAAATTTATAAATTAGGGAATATATATAGTATTACAATTCCTCGGTAGATATTTAAGTCAAAAAAAGGAATGATAAAATATGACTAAGAAAATTATTTTAAGTTTATTTTTAATGGCTTTTGGATTATCAACATTTTTAAGTATAGGTGGTATAATTCCGTTAATAGCTGATTATTTTAGTGTTTCAATAACTATGGCGGGTCTATTTGCCGCTTTATTTGCACTTATATTAAGTGTTACGGGTTTAATTTTACCAGCTTATTTTTCTAAATTTGAAAGAAAGAGATTTTTCATTATATCCATATTCATTTTCATGTTAAGTAGTTTCCTACAGATTTTCATCCATAATTTTTATCTGGCTTTATTCATTAGATTATTACCAGCATTCTTCTATTCATCAGCAATCAGTATTGCTTTAACAGTTATGGGTACAATAGATCCTGAAAATGTGAATAAAGTTGTTTTAGGCGTGTCTGCAGGAAGTATATTGGGATTGTCAATAACAACCCAAGTGGGTGTGACATTCGGATATCCTTATATAAATCTGTGGATGTTTATGATAAATGTTATTGCTTTGATTGGATTATACTTTTTGTTTCCTGAAATGGAAGGTCAACCAAGTAATCCTATTCAAAACTTCCATTATGCAAAAGAAAAACGTTTCATCGTATCTATACTCTTCACAATGCTTATAGGAATAGCAATAAGTATGGTTTATAATTATTTTACTGTTGTATTAGCAGTATTGACTAAGGTTCCAGCTGACTCTATATCAACATTTTTGTTTGCTAATGGTATAGCAGCGATTGTTGGTACAAGTCTCTTCGGTTATTTCATTAACAAAAATAACAATCTTCCAATCGTAATATATCCTATTGTTTTTGCAATCGTGATGATTTTGTTAGGACTTGGAATCGAAGTGCCTGGATATGTATTCATCATAATGATTATTTTTGGCCTGTTAGATGGTTCAATGCATACAATTTCTCAATATTGGCTTAGTTCTTCAATAAGGGAAGCACCAGAATTTGCAAATGGGTCCTACTTATTCATTAACAATATGAACAGAGCAGTTGGAATATTTATTGGAGGAATCTTTGTTGATCTGGGATGGGGACTTATGTTACTTATTACATCAGTAACATGTTTCATTTTAGCATGTCCACTGGCAGTATACAGAATTAAGAATTATCCGAAATTGAGATAAAATAATCTGAATAAAATTTTTCTAGTTTATACTAGAAAATTCTCTTTTTTTAATAAAAATACATAAAATAAGAAAATAATCTATAATAAAGAAGAATAGATTAAAATAAATCATACCAAAGTTTTAACCAATACTGTGATAGATTTAATATTAAAACCCTCTATTTTTTTCCATAACAATTAATAGTTATTTTTTATAATATGAGTGTTGGCATAAATTATGTTTTTTTGATTTTTTGTAATACTTTTATGTTATTTATGTTTTAATTGGTTTATCATTGATCAATGGATAATAATATTATTATTTGTCATGACCCCCCCTTTGAGTAGTTGTCAGGTACGGACAATCTTTAAATATGAAAAGATATATACTGTTTATTATGAACTAGTATAATTTTCAATAAATAGATTTTTTTAATATATGATTGTTTATTTTAGATTATTGTATATTTTTTTGTTAATTGTATTATATTATGTTCATATTAATAGTTGGTGTGGTGAGTTTTAGTAGTTTTTTTTTGTTATGATAGACGAGAATTGTATGTATTTAACTTGAGAGTACTCTTGTTAGGGGTCTTTCTAAGAG
>JAFRMD010000161.1 GCA_017430835.1 Methanosphaera sp. | reverse complement strand
TTCCAATTGTATTTACAACATATTTATTTTTTTGTTTAATATGTCTTGCCACTCTTTCTATCATGTAACAAATAAAGTATAAATCATTGATTTTAATATCTTCATCTGGAAAATATTTATTTTTCATAATATTTCACTTCCTTTAAATGTTAAAGTTTTAAGTGCTTTTTTGGTGTTAAAGCAGATTTGATGTGTTGGATGATTGAATTTTACTAATTCCCAAAATGCTTCTCTTGAAATGTTGCCTTCAATGAATCCTTCAATGAAATTCCAAATTTGATCATCTGCCATAGGTCCTTCCACTATATCATAATTATGTTCTATACCATTTCTACAACTTACAATGAAATTCAACCATTCTTCACTCATTTTATTAAATTTCAGGATGCATAAATTAGAATTTGGTACATATTCATATGAATTTACAATGGATTCTCCTTTTTTTGTCATAGCCCACCGTTTTGCTTGCTTTTTAAGTGTGGTGCAGTAAAAACCATAACCGAAATCCTTATAAAAACCATTCTGTAGAATACGTGGAAAAGGCACTTCCACATTACTGCCATGATAGATTATATTATTATCCATATTACCAACTGCTTTTTTCATCATTTTAAGAATCAGATTAAAAATATCTCATACTTTCTTATCTACTTATTATATCTGTTGCTGAGAGTATTAATAATTTTATTTGTTTGTGGTAGGTTTGTTAGTCTTAGGTGTGTTGTTAGTTGGTAGATGTTTTTTTTCTCTTCGTTTGAGCATTTTTTTTGTTTTTGTAATCCTGTTTTTTCATCAATTCTTTTAAACGATTTAATTCCATTGTAGCATCTTCTAATCTTAGTTGTCTTACTATTGGGCTTGTTGAAAATGTGGTTGAAACTTCAATAATATAACAGTTCTTATTAATAATAATTGCCAATCATCAATCAATACACCAATATAACCGCCTATAAAAAGCTAACAAACTCCATTTGAATGATTGTTATATTCAAAAACAGGTTTTAATCTGTGGAAAATTCTAATGTGGAATGATTATTTTTAGGATGTTAAAAAAAAGATGTTATGGGAAGAGTATTTCGGAGTTTTGCTCTTTCCATGTTATAGTGGCGGTTATGCTGTTATACTTAGTGTTTTTTCATCTGTTAGTCTGTCGTATTCGTTTGATATTAGTGTTGCTGTTAATGTGTAGTTTTTGGCTTTGTATGATGTTGGTATTGTGTATGTTATATTTGCTTGGTTGTTGTTACTTTGGCATAGATAACCTTGACGTTAGCATCTTTTACTGTTTTACCGTTAATCTTTAAGACTACCTTACCCGTATTGATTATATTGTCACCGTCGGTTATGGTGGCTGTTAGCATTATATTTTGCTCCAGCACTAACGGTTACGCTTTCAGTGGTAATGTTTGGCCTTGCCTATACTACTGTAGTGGTGATAAATCTTTTATATATAATAATATATCTCCCAGAATTAATGATTCTAATCCATGGTTTGCGTATTTTTCGGATATTGCTAGACGTCCTATTTTTACTGCTGGCAGTAATTTTTTCTTATCTGTAATAGACAGTTGATGTTTTATGTCTAGTTTTAGTTTTACTGTCTCTTATTTTTTTTAGTATTGGTGTGGCACTTAGCAGAAAGCTATCCTATTGTCTCATCATCACATTTTTATATTGGTATACTTTTGTATACTTATGGTATTTGGTTTACGTGTGTATACTAGTTTATTTTTGTATACTTATGGTGTTTAGTTTACATGTGTATACTAGTATACTTATATATACTATGGATAATATAAGATATACCAAGGTGAAATAAAATATGTCAACAATACCATTATTTTTACACGACAATTTAGATAAATACTTCTATAACCGAAAAGATGATATCAAACATATAAATTATCTCTTGAGATCATTGGATGATTCCATAGCTCAACAATTACTATTAGTTGGATATAGAGGTGTTGGAAAGTCTTATTTAATTAAAAAGATAAGAAGTCAACTACCCGAATCATTTTTAAGTATATGTTTGGATATTTCACAAATATATGGTATGGAAAAGGGTAATATGACTCCGGAAAGTATACTGATGGAAATGTTAGATAAAATAAACAGTGAATATACCAGTAAATCAGGAAAAAATGACATGACAAATTATATTAAAAAGCAACTACAAAAAATCCATACAAAAGATTATACACTAGACCAAGCAACAAAAATAGCTGAAATACCAATACCACGAAGTGAAGAAAACTATAAAAAACTAAGTAAAGTGACAATGCAACTACCACAAAAAATAGTTGATGAAAGCCAATCAATAACAGGATTTGTCATATTCATAGATGAATTCCAACTACTACGAAAATTAGATAATTCAGATTCATTCTTCTGGCTAATTCGAAGCTTCAACCAACACCAACATAATGTTAGCTATGTATTTACAGGTTCATTATCAAAAACTTCAGAATTCATCAAATCATTAAACGGTGAGTCAGGAGCATTTGGAGGTAGACTAATACAAATATCAATAGATCCATTCACCAAGGAAGAAACAAGAAACTACTTCAAAGATAACCTTGATGATATCAACTTCACAGAAGAAGGATTTAATACCTTTTATAAATGTACAAGGGGAATACCACTATACATAAACAGTTTCTACAACATATTATCAACACAAGAAGTATACGATCAAGAAAAAATCCAACAAACATTTGAATTAAACATGGAACAAATACTATGGAAAATAGCAATCATATATGCTTCCCTGAATGAATACGAACAGGACATAATAAATATATTAGCACAGGAAGGTCCAAGCACCTGGACTAAAATATTTGAAAAGACAACATTCACAAGAAAAACATTCACGAAATACCTGAACAATCTATTAAATGCAGGTTTACTAGAACATATTGAAGATGAATACATATTGGATGACATGTTAAATGTATGGGTAAAACACGAAAATATGAAAAAATAGGGATAATCATTAAATAACATATGTTTTAATATGTATGATGTTGGTTTGATTGACAATTAACAAACCAGTATTAACCACTTCATGGAATATAAATCCATATTTTTTAAAATTAAAGTATGACCACTTGTACAACCTATAACTGTTGAAGAGTTAATGGTATTTCCATTTCCATTTATTTCAAGTGTTTTAACAGTTCCTGTTGAACTAAACTGTAAAAATTGTGATATATTATAATTTCCAGTTTGAGGCAGTATTACATTTCGGTCACTTTTTTTAGTGTTTTGTTTTTCATGAATGTTATTAGTTTGGAGATTATTCCTTCTTCTGTTTTGTATTTTCTTTTGTCTGCTTGTGGTAATGATAGGTTAAATGTTAATTCTGCAT
>JAFRMD010000160.1 GCA_017430835.1 Methanosphaera sp. | reverse complement strand
ATTAAATAATTGTAAAAATTCAATTAAACTTTAATAATAAAATTATAAATAAAAATAAAAAAAAATATTAAATAATATAGAAATTAAAAAGATTTGAAGTATGAAAAAATTACTTGAAATTGACTTTGTTGCACAGCCTCTTAATAGATTTTTCTCTTTTAAAGAAATACCTTAATGTAAATAATGGAATTATTACACCCGCGATTGCTAAAATTGGATGGATTAGAATTCCTAAGATGATAAGCGAGAGTCCACAGATACATAATTGTATTCTTCCATGAAATATTGATTTTGAATCTTCATAGTACTGCAATATTACAGATAATGAAATTTCAAAAGACAAACATACTATACCTGCAATAAAGAACATTGCCATAAGAAAATCATCAGGATCATAATTTATTATTGAGATAAGTGGAAGAATGATGCTTAATAAGGATAAAATGTATCCAATTACAATACTTGTGGTATGTGTTTTATTTTTTGTAGTATTAACAAAGTTGTCCTTATTTACAACTTCAATGGCACTGTTTTCTATTTCAGGAGATTCCATTTTTGGTTGTTTATCCAGTTGATTTAATAATTCTTCTAAAACTGTTTCTATTGCTTGCTTACCTCCTTCGGTAAGGTCTAATATGGCATGTGGATAATTGACTAGGAAATAAGTTATTGTAGTGTTGGGCGTATATTCTTTTAAACTTATTTTCATAATAAATGTAGGGTTAAATGAATCAAGAACTGTAAGATTGTATGTTTTAGGGTTGTATTTTGTTAATTTATAATATTTCACTGGAAATATGGAAATTAAAGTATCATAAACGATGTCTAGTGGGTGTTCTATTATTACTTCTTTTTTTGTTTCGGCAAACATTTCTAATCACGCTTATTAATTACAATTATCATAATACCCCTATTTATCTTTATGTAAATGAAAAAATCAAATAAAAAAAGTTCCATCATAAAGTTTACCTTTAACGAACAATGATTCTTAGGAACATGGTTCCAGTTGTTGTTTTGAATACGATATTTTGATATTTTTTCTTTTATCATGCTTTTTTTCTTATGTGTGTATTACTAGTTTTAATTCAATGTTTCCTTCTATTGTTGTTGTATCTTGATTTTTGTGTCATGTCTTTAGAATATTCGTAAAATTGTTGTTCTCTTATTAACAATGTTTGGATTCTATGAAATATTAATACAATATCTAATGTTACATGGGGTGCTAAACGATTATTACGTATAATGTTTAGTCATTTTTATAAGTATTGATTTGGTAACGGTTGCACTTGAATAGTACCTGCTGGTGGCGACAGGATGATACAAGACAAATGCAGAATTATTACAGAGAAACACAAATGAAAATAAATTTAATGAAATGATATATCAATTTAAATAACACTAGAAGTTTTTTCAACATTTTCATCCTACTAAAAAAATCCTTCAACTTTTCTTATTACTTTTTAGAACCATACTTTTGTACTAAATCTTTAATAATAATGTGTTGATGGATATGATAACCTCTTCAAAGTACAGACTGTAAATCACCTAATAGTATAAGGAAATCTTAAAAATTTAGAATAATGTAAATGTAATATATGGTACGAAGATGATATTATCTTCTTTGGTAATTTTGCTGGTTGTATCTGATATTACGATTCCATATTCTGATTTGTAGTAGTCTATTGCCGATGTAATTTGGCGTTTGTTCTTTTTACCTATTCCAACTTCTATGGGGATTATGTTGCCGTTTATTGTTTTGATTAAGAAATCCACACCACTCTTACGAGGGTCAAAGTGTATGCTGAAATTATAATGATATTCTACTTTTAATCTGTATAAGGAATATGCAACGTAATTTTCTAATAGTACTCCTTTAATCTCTTGTAAGCTTCTTATGTTGCTGCCACCATCATTTTCAAAGATGGCTGCCTTTATTTGTGTAGACCAATAATAGTATTCTTTCCTGCTTCTTTCTTGTTTTGAAGCTGAACCATACGATGTAATGTTGAAGATTATTAGGGATTTAGTTAATGATTGTAATAACTCCCGTACCGCTGTTTTAGAAATGCCTAAATTTTTTGAAAGTTTTTCTTCTGAAAGTGTTCCTGGTTTTTGTAATGCTATGATGTCAAGTAGGGGGTGTGCTGCTTCAAGTGTTTCTTTTTTGTGTGATTTGATGAGAGGTAAATCTCTTTCAACAATCTCATCTTTAACCTCTAATGTATATTCTTTTGCTTCAACATAACCTTTGTTGAGTGTATATGGTAAACCACCGTATTTCATGAATATTTCCCATTCCTTTTTCACCTCACGTTTTAATTGCATGAAATTGTTTAATTGCATATATCTTTCAATTTTAGAGAATTCCGTAATATTTCCATGAAATATTAATTCTATGAATGCTTCTTTCATATTTTGAGGAATTTCACAATAATATTTTAAGTATAAGTATTCTGAAAAATTTATTGGATTTATTTCTCTCTTAAGTGCTCTTCTGCCCGTATAGGGGTTATCATTTAATGTTAATGCATTTGATCCAGAAAATATCGTGAAAACATTTGATGTTTCGTCGTAGGTAATTTTTCCAACTAATCCCCAATTTGAAGTATAATGCGCTTCATCTACAAAAATGAATAATGGTTTTTTGTTGATATATGCTTCATCATTAATGTCTTTAATAAATATGTCAAAACAGGATAATAAGTCTATTTTGCCTTTATCTTTTAATCTGTTAAGATTTAAGTATAATATTTGATGATATTTGATATTATGTTCTGTTACTAAATAATCATAAAATTGATATAATAGTGTGGTTTTCCCTACTCCACGTAATCCTGGCATGACAATGAATTTATCATCATTAATTTTTTCTATGAAATTATCAAGATATTTCTTTATTCTGTAAAAATCATTTCGTTTGTTGAATTTTTTATCATCTCTGTGAATCTTATCCTGAACTAAAAAATGAGTTGAATTAATTGTGTTCAATAAATAATTTCGTATTTCATCTTCATTCATGCTATCACGATTAAAAGTTTATCTCTAATTTTAAAATTATGTTGTTTTTTTTTTCTAAATATATTTATGTATAATGTCTTAGTTATATATTTAGTTTTTTGAAAAACTATAATTGATATGTTTTGATTTTTTAAAAAAGTAAATTGTATATGCTCCTGATTTTTGAAAAGTATATAGAGAGTACTCGATTTATGCATAGTAAATAGAGTAACTTGTTTTAAAAATAGAATTTAATGGATTATTTTTTTAAAGATTTTATAAAAAAAAGTTTTAAGGGAGGTTAAGCTTTTAAAAACTTCTTGCCAGTTTTACAATTAAAGTACATGTAGTTTCCTTTATATGTTGCCCTGATAGCTTTGTTAAGTGGTGATTTACAGTTTAATATGTGAATGTTACTGTTATTTCTTATTGGTTTTTCCTTGATATATTCAGACTACTTTCACTATAATATTTTTATATTTTGTTGCAAGTTTCTTGCCATTTTTAGTGTATATTGCTGTTAATTTGTATTTTCCTGATTTTATTGGAAGTTTATAGTTTAGTTTTATTTTTCCATTATAAACATATTTATTTGCTACTTCCTTGTTATTGAATTTGACTTTTATTTTACCATCGTTCAGTTTTTTTGTTCCATTCAGTGCTTTGACTGTTATTTTTATTTTTCCATCTGTTTTTAGGTCGGATGGTGTTATGATGCTTAACTTAATTTTATTTGTACTTGTATCCTGGTTGTTGTTTGAATTTGTTTTTTTACCATCAATAATATTATTTGATAGCACTACTTTTTTTGTATTGGTATTGTCATATATTGTTCCGGATTTACCCTTTGCTTTATTGCTTTTAAATATATTATTTTTTATAATGTTCTTTTTTGTTATTTGGTCTAAATATACTGCTCCTCCATATTTTGCTTGGTTGTTGTTTAGAATGGAATATTTAAGTTTTAAAATACCTGCATAATTATCTATTGCTCCACCATTTCCTGTAACTTTGTTCTTGTTTAGGGTCGATTTTGTGATACTTATTGTTCCATTATAGTTTTCAATCGCTCCGCCATCTACTGCTTTGTTGGTGTTTAGTTTTGTGTTTGTTATTGTTAATTTGGAATCTTGATTATAGATTGCTCCACCATTAATTTTTGCTTTATTATTGTTTAATGTACTGTCATATATTTTAGTATATCCAGTGTTGTAGATTACTCCTCCATACTTTGCTATATGATTATTTAGTATACTGTTTTTGATTGTTATTGTTCCTTTATAGCTGTATATTGATCCTCCATCATTGACGGCCGTGTTGGTGTCTAGTTTTGTCTTGGATATTGTCACTTTATTTTTGAAAGTGTATATTGCTCCTCCAACGTTTGTAGCTTTATTATTCTTTAGGTTTGAGTTTTGTATTATCAGGTTCCCATTATTTTTTATTGCTCCACCGTAGTCTGATTTGAAATTAGTTAATTTAATATTATTTAATGTTAATGTACTCTTTTCATATACTGTTATGAATCTATGTTTGTTTTGACCATTTATTGTTGCACCATTACCGTTAATGGTTAATTTTTTGATGCCCTGAGTATCTTCCCATATTATATTGTTCCATTCTAATTCTTTTGTGGAAATATAATCTCCTTTTTTTAGGTTGATGGTGTAACTGGTATAATTTTCATACTTGTAATCTTTAGCATCTTCAACTTTATTATATAATTCTTTGAATGATGAAGCTGTCGTTGTGTATGTTTTAGATTGACTCTTTTTGGTTTTGGCTTTATTTTCCTTGATTGTGTTTGTTTTTTTGTCTATTGTTTTCGTGGTTGTAGTTTTAACTTTTGTATTTGATGGTGACTTTTGTGTTTCCTTTAATATTTTTGTATCTTTGTTATCAGTGGTTTTGTTGGTTGTTGCTGCACTAACGAGGCCTACAAGTAGTATGCTAAGGGTCATTAACAGCAGAAGCTTTTCAATGTCTTTAGTTTTCATATTATTTTTCATCTCATATTTCTGTAAATATAGTTATTAGATATAGTATAAGGATATAATTAAAGGTATGTCTTTTGTTTTTATTTTGTATTAATAATAAGAAACCAAGAATGATTAATGAAAATCGTGCTGATTTAATACCTTTTTTAGGAGCTTCAGCATATAATAATGGAATAACAGGATATTGTACTATAAAAGATATTGAAAACACTTCTAAAACTGGTAAAGGAAAGAATCACGAATTAAAATATAAAATTTTCAAGGGAAATTGCATTACAGTAACTAACAACGGATCAGTAGGTTGTGCCTATTTTCAAAAGAATAAATTTACATGTAGTCATGATATAACTGTTTTATATCTAAAAAATCATGAATTAACTAAGAATATTGCTTTATTTTTGATAGTTCAAATAGAAAAAGTAGGAAAATTATTTTCTTATGCTAGAAAATGGAGACCTAAACGAATGAAAAGTTCAATGATTATGTTACCTGTTAATAATGATGAAAAACCGGATTATGAATACATGGAAAAATATATACAAAATATTAAAATAGGTAATATAGAAAATACTGTTAAATTCCTAGAAAAAAAATATCTTTATTAAATTATCAAAATATAAAAAAATTACAAGAAAAAGAATGGTTGGAATTTAATATTTTAGATATTTTTAAAAATATTGGACGAGGAAAAAGATTGACTCAAAATAACTTTGTATTAGGAGATATACCTTATGTTTCTTCAACTATGAACAATAATGGAGTATCAGCTTTTGTTGGAAATAAAAAAAATGTTAAAATTTTTAATAATTGTTTAACTATAGCAAATAGTGGAAGTGTTGGTTCAACTTTTTATCATCCTTATTCATTTGTAGCTAGTGATCATGTTACTCATTTGAAAAATAAAGATTTTAATAAAAATATTTATTTATTTATTTCTGCTATATTAAATCGATTGGTAAATAAATATAATTTTAATAGAGAAATTAAAGATAAAAGATTAAAAAGAGAAACGGTTATATTGCCAGTTAATGATAAAAATATGCCTGATTATGCATATATGAATCAATACATAAAAAACATTATGTATCTAAATAGGGTACTCGAAAAATAGTTTTAAAATAAGTACTCATTAAGCTTATTTTTACAAATTACAACATATATATGTTGTCATTTAATAAGGTACAAAAAATTAAGTACTAATTTATAAAAATAGGGTCAATTTTAACCTTAAATTATAAATACT
>JAFRMD010000159.1 GCA_017430835.1 Methanosphaera sp. | reverse complement strand
AGGGTTAAAATTGACCCTATTTTTATAAATTAGTACTTAATTTTTTGTACCTTATTAAATGACAACATATATATGTTGTAATTTGTAAAAATAAGCTTAATGAGTACTCATTTTAAAACTATTTTTCGAGTACCCTATATTTTAATAATGAAATTATTTTATATTTGGATAATTAAGATGATTGTTATGAAATGGAAAAAAGCCACAATATTTATTAGTAGTACTTTTAATGATATGCATGCTGAGAGAGATTATCTTATTAAAGAAGTCTTTCCTGAGTTAAGAGAATGGTGTGAAGAACGTAAAATTCTTTTTATTGATATTGATTTAAGGTGGGGTGTTACTGAAGATGATTCCAACAATAATGCTACTGTTAGAAAATGTCTTGAGCATATTGATAAAAGTCGCCCTTTTTTTATTTGTTTTTTAGGTCAAAGACGTGGCTGGATTCCTAAAAATCTAGATGAAGAAACTTTATTAAAATTTCCTGAAAGTCAAGACTGGTTAGATGAACATATTTCTGTTACTGAAATGGAAATTGAACATGCTCTTTTAAAACCAATGCAAGATATTGTAGAAGACAGTGAGAATTATAATCCTACCAAACATAACTTATTTTTCTTTAGAGATTCTGATTATTTAAAATACCTCACTGATTATCAAAGACTAATATATACTAATGATAAATTAGGTAAAGATATTGATAATAATGGGGATATTATTGATTTAAATGATAGTGAAACTAAAATTAATCAGGCTAACGAAGAATTATCTAAGTTTATCCAAAAAATTAAAGATAAAAAGGAAAAAGAATCTGAAAAAAATAAAAGTCGTGAGAAAAAAAATAGAGTTAATGTTGAATTAAATGATTATACAGGCCAATGGGATGAATCTCTTGAAGTTAAAGAATTGATGCATGATGATTTTACACATGGGGAATTCAAGGGTAGATTAACTGAGTTTAGTTGTGATGGTCAACCACTTGCAGAGGTCATTAAACGTCAATTGAAAGAACAAATTGCATTGGAATTTCCTGAAAATATGGTTATTGATGAATTAAGCGAAAAATGGGAAAAAGATTTAGCTCAACAAGACATCTTCACATTTATAAATAGTGAAGGTTATATCAAAAATGGAGATTATATTGAAAAACTATCTGAATATCTAAGTGGAGAAAATAATGAAATCCTACTTTTAACTTCTGAGGCTGGGTATGGTAAAACTATGCTTTTGGCTAAACTAACTATAATACTTCAAGAAAAATACAAAGAAAAAAAACATATATACAAAAGATTCTGTGGATCAACAGATTTAAGTTCTAAAATATTTACAATGTGGAAATCTATAATTGATGAAGCAGGTATTAGTACTGAAAATGAATTCTACCCATCAAATCTTGATGATTTAAAAAGAAATATCAATGATATTTTACAAATTATTGCCCAAGAAGATTCAATAATTATTATTGATGCCGTTAATCAACTTCCTAATGGAATGGATATGCTCAAATGGTTTACTGATAGAGTAAATATAAATGATTGGCCTGAAAATTTAAAAAATAATCTTAAAATAATATTCTCAATTAAAGAAGATACTGATACCGAATTTACTGATGAACTAAAAAATATTGTCAAAAAAGAAAATATCAAATCTATTAAATTAGAAGGTTTTGATAATAAAGAAAAGAAAGTAGAATTAATAAGAAACTTTTTAAACGATTATTTAAAAGAATTGAGTATTGAACAAATAGAACACATATGTGAAATTGACGGATCTAACAATCCTCTATTTTTAAAAATATTACTTTCTGAAATTAGATTGATAGGTTCTTATGAAGAATTAAATAATAATTTTGAGGATATAATATCACAATTTGGAAATTCACCACTGGAAGCATTTAATCGTGTTCTCGATAGATTGGAAGAAGATGAAAGAGATAATGAAGCAAATGGTATTATTCCTTTAATGTTTTCACTTTTAGCTAATGCACGTATAGGTCTTTCAAATGAAGAGCTTGTTAACATAATTCATAATGAAAAACCCGAATTAGAAAATGAAAATATTGAAGATATGATAAATGTAACCATCAGACAAATACGATCTTTCATGACAAGAAAAGAAGGACGTCATGACTTTTTCTATGAAAGTTTTAAACTAGCTTCTCATAAAAGATATATATCTAATAAAAAAGAACACAATAAACTCCTAGCAGATTATTATGATAATGAAGTAACACTAATTATTAATAATAATTCAAATTATAGTGGAGAAAAAATCAGACCATTTAATGAATTAACATATCACTTAAAAGAAGCAGGAGAAGAAAGAAGATTAGAAGAAGTTGTATCAAATTACCAATTTATTAAAAACAAATTTAGATTATCTGATGTTTATAATGTTATTGGCGATTACGAAAAATTCAATGAAGTAAATGATGATAATCCACAAGAATTAATAGGAAGAGCTCTGGAACTTTCTGCTTTTGTATTAATGGAAGATGAATCACAACTTCCAGCCCAACTTTGGGGAAGATTAAATGGAATTGATGATGAAGTAATAAAAAACTTACTAAAAAATATAGAAGAAGATACCAACGATAAATGGTTAAAATCAACAAAAAATGCATTATATTCACCTAAAAGTTCAATTATCAAAATTATTAAAGCAGGCGGTAAAAAAACAACTGCATTAAAAATAAGTAAAGATAAAAAAATCATCATAGGAAATAAGGAGGGTACATTAAGTATCTATGATTTAAATGATAATTCATTAGAAAAATTAGAACAAGGAAACTCAGAGATAATCAAAATAATATTAAGTGATGATGAAACTGAAATAATTGTTGCAAATAAAAATGGATTGATAAAAAAATGGAACATAAACAAACTGACTAAAGTTGAAGGATTTGATTTTAATTTCAATGTTGAAATAACAGATATTTATCATTCAAAAACATATAACAAAATTTATGCATCTTCACATACTGGAATTTACTCAATTGACTTAGAAACAGGACATATAAAAACAGAACATAATACAAAAAAAGAGTATAACTTTATTAAAGTTCCAAAACTTATGGAATCAATTCTTGTAGCTGATGAAAAGGAAGTTGACGGATGGAATGTATATAATCCGTCAAATCAATCATATAACAAAAATTCTCAACTTGAATTGTCTAATTATGGTGAAGAATTAAATGAAGAATTAGCTACAAGATTAGGTGCAAGTGCTGATATACGATTCATGGGACTTTTTAAAAGATTTTTACTCTTAATAACTGAAAATAGTCAAATGAAAATGTGGAATACTCTACAAAATTCGGCAACACATGGAGAAATAATAGACCAAACATTTACAACAAGTTTAAATGATAAGTTTTCTCAGGCAATTATACTAGAACATAAAAAACAAATAATTACTCTTTCAGATATGGGTTTGTTAAGGGTATGGCAAGTTCCAGAACCTATTCAACCCACATTTAGAGACATAAAAAATATTCAAACTAATATCTCCTCACCAACGTCAATTGAATATTATGTTGAAAATAATTGGGTTTTAATCGGAAATAAAAACAATGAAATAAGTATCATTGATTTAAATAAAAACATTGAAGAAGTAAATGATATTATACATAAAGAATCAGTTCTGTCTATTAAAATTAATGATAATTATATGATTACCTCTTCCACAAGTGGTGAAGTATTTATTTGGAATGATGAAGAAAAATTGAGTGAATATTCAACAGGTTTTAGAAATGAATGTATTTCGTATAATTTTGAGGAGGATAAGTTAATCTGTGGTGGCTTTAGATTTGATGAAGATGGAAAAATTGAAAACTTGACAACTAAATGGAAAACTAAAACTGGTATCATTCCTGAAGGTGAAAAAATTTCTGATCGGCTTATTGACATAGCACAAAACTCATCAGGAGAGTTATATCTTTATGAAAATAAAATGATTGTTTTGGGTCAGGAATTTAAATTTAATGAAGGAGTAGCAACAACCTTTTCAAGTATATTTAACTCGTCTGAAGTGTTCATTGGCTTTAAAGATGGTAAAATATGTAAATATTCCGATAAACTTGAAAATTTTGATCAATCAACTAATTCACCCGTTTTAAAAATAATAATTGCTAATGATAATGTAATTTCAGGTTATGCAAACGGCGAAATAAAAATATTAGACTTAAAAGGTAAAATATTACAAATATTAAAAGAACATACAGATGAAGTAGTTAATTTAACAGTATATAATGGTAAACTAATAAGTGTTTCAAAAGATAAAACACTTAAAATATGGGACATTGGAAGTGGCGAATGTATTTACACTTATTTCTTAAACATTTTTGGAACATCAATTAATATTTTGGGTGGAAAACTAGTTGTTGGAGATATATTAGGTAACATAAACTTCTTTGAATTTGAAAATTTCTGAAGGTGGACAATGTGAAATTTCTTGATAAATTTAAAAAAATATTTAAAAAAGATAATATAACCAGTGTCGATGATATGAACAATGAAGATGATATTATATCTGATGATTTAAAAGAAAATCCTTCTGAAGACAAAAATAGTGAGAATTCCAGATTTTCAAATGGTTTAATCTGTAGTGGGGTTAGTGAGATTGTTTTGGATAAGGATATCCATTTAGATAATAGTATACGTATTGATGATGATGAATTGGTAATTGATGGACAAGGTCATGTTATTGATGCAAATGCTAAAACAAGAATTTTTGATATCAATGGAAAAAACATCACAATTAAAAATTTAACTTTTAAAAATGGGTATGATAATGGTGGGATTGCTGGTGCTATTTATAATAATGGTTCTTTAACCTGTGAAAACTGTACTTTTGAAGGTAATTCTTCAATAGATAATTATATGGGTGATGCTGGTGCGATTAATAATAGTGGTTCATTGATTTTAGTAAATTGTATTTTCAAGGATAACCATACGAGAAAAAAAGGTGGTGCTATCTTAAATAATGCTTCTTTAACCTGTGAAAACTGTACTTTTGAAGGTAATTATTCAAATGAGAGTGGTGGTGATATTTATAATCAGGGTTCTTTGATTTTAGATGGGTGTAGTTTTAATCCTAGGTTCAAAGAAAATATTTATAATAAAAAAATTTTAGATATTAAAAATTCCGATTTTAAAAATTCACATATTGTTAACTTAGGATTAATTAATATTCATAAATCTAATTTTATCACTGACTCTGATAGTTACTACTCTGATTATTATACTATTTCTCAAAATTATGAAGAATCTAAATTAGTTATAGAATATAGTACTTTTACTTCAGATAAAATAATCAATGTACTTACAGGATCTGCTACTATCTCTCATTCTAATTTTAATTGTTCTTCAGAAAATATTGATAACCATATTATAAGTAATAATGGGACATTAAACCTTATTGAATCAGAATTTCCTAATAAAAAGCTACTATTTAATAATAACATTATAAATCTAGACGATGAAAAACTTCTAAAATTAATAGAACAAGGACCTAAATCACATCCAATTAACTTAATATCTGATGGAATTTCACGTGATTATAAAGGATTTAGTTATCTTGATAAAAGAATACAAGAAGGATTGGATGAAATAATCATAGATTGTAATATTTTAATACATAATACAGAACAGAAATTTTATGAAGGTGGAATAGTTTTAGATAAAGAAAATTTAATTATTGATGGTCAAAATCATACAATAGATGCAAAAGGATTATCCAGATTTTTTATTGTATTAACTGGTAATATAACGCTTAAAAATATAATATTTAAAAATGGAAAATACTTTAAAAATCAATATTGGGACGATGTTGGTGGTGGAGCAATATACACATTTCCCAATACCTCATTAACACTTGAAAATTGTAAATTTATAGATAATACATCAAATCAAAAAGCAGGATCTATTTTTAACAATTCTAATTTAAGAATTAAAAAAGTAAAATTTAAAAATAACTCCTCCGAGTATCAAGGTGGTGCTATTTATAATAACAATGGTTCTGTTAGTTTAGAAGCTTGTTGTTTTGAGAATAATTCCTCTGAATATTATGGTGGTGCTATCTATAATATTGATGCTACTTTAAATTTAGAAAAGTGTAATTTTCACAATAATTCTTCAAAATATCAGGGTGGTGCTATTTATAATAATAGTGGTTCTTTAATTTTTAAAACATCAACTTTTAATCGAAATTCATCATTAATGGAAGTCATATCGAGTTGGAATAATTATTCACCTAAAATTTTTGATCAGGGCACTCCATCTGGAATAGCAAAACTTGTTATGGGTGGGGCAATTTATAATAAAAATGGTTTTTTAAATTTTAAAAGATGTGATTTCGAAGATAATTCAGCAAATGGAGAAATATATACCCCAAATAATGTTTATGGTGATAGTGATACTATTACTGTTACTGGTAGTGGTGGTGCTATTTATTCAGGAGGTTCGTTAAGTTTAGAAAATTGCAATTTTAATATTAACTCATCAAATAATGGTGGTGCTATTTATGCTAAGGATAATTTAAAACTTAAAAAATGTAAATTTAATAATAATTCTGTAAAAGGTAAAGAAGGAGGAAGGTATTATCCATCTTTAAACGGGTGTGGAGGTGCTATTTATACTGAGGGTACTTTAAATTGTAATGATTGTAATTTTCAAAATAATTTATCTGTCACGTCATTTAATTTTTTAGTTAAAGGTGCTGCTATTTATTCTAAAGATACTTTAAATTGTATTAATTGTATTTTTGAAAATAATTTAACTATTTCAAATGATAATTCATATTCAATTGAGGGTGGGGCTATTTATGCTGAAAGTATTTTAAAACTTGAAGAATGCAAATTTAATAAATCGGATAAAATTATAAATAGATAATAAATAAAATAATATGTTTTAATCCTTTTTGTTGTTGGTTATAATAAACAAATTTTTATGGGTTAATAATTAACAAGTTTTATCTGATAGGGGAACTTCGACAAAACTATAATAATAGTGTACTCAATTTATGTAGAGTTAAATAGAGTTCTCTGTTTGTCTTTTTGGTAATCTGGTAGTAATTTTTGTTTTGTTGTTTTCTAATTTTTTTTCTTCTAAATATGATAATTTAAATTAGAATATGTATCCACCAGGACAATTTTAAGCTCTGACAATATTATGGTGAATTATTATGATATGAAAAAAAATGTTATTTACAGTATATAATAAACAGAGAGTATATTTCTAGTTTAACTCTGCGTAATTAAATAAAAAATAGTTAAAATTTTTGACACTTTTTAAAAGAATAAAGGAAGGAATATTTTATTTATTCTCTTCCATATTATTCTAATTAGGTGCTGTTAGATTTTTTCGTTGTTTGCTTTTTTTCTTTGTTTGAAGAAGAAGGTGATTTTGTTGCTTTTTCACTTTTTTGTTTACTGGTGCTTGAAGAGCTTTTTTTAGTTTGTTCAGTTTTGGTAGGTTCTACTTTAGTTGGTGTTTTTTCTACTTTGTCATCTGTTGTATCTTCTATGTTGTCATCTGTTGTTTCTTCTATTTCTTCAGTACCTTCCAGGGTAATGGTTATGGTTTTAGATGCGCTGCTGTATGTTTCATTTCCTGAATAACTTACTTTCATTGTATTGGATCCAACACTTAAATCACCGGAATTGGCATTGTATTCATAACTGAATTGGCCACTGGAATCTGTTGTTTGTGTATAACTTTGACCGTTAACTGTTATGGTTACTTCTGCATCAGCTATTCCGGCACCATTTTCATCAACCAATGTACCTGTTACAGTAGCACTTGTATCCTGTGACAGCTTCTGGCTATTTAAATTGATTGCCGTATTAATTTTTCCCGGTTCATTACCGTTGTTTGTATCGGTATCATTTGAAATTGTATCGTTGCTTGAAGCAGTACTGTCGGTTGTTTCTGCTTGTTCGAGATTATATGATGTTGGTTCTTCTACCATAGTTACTGTTACATTATCGGCGGTTTGATAATTATCTTTTATATTGTTAACAATTGTTTCATTCCATACCTGTATCTGAGTTACTTGATTGTTGTTATTTATAAATGCTACTTGAATCCATGAACCGTCAATGTATGGATACCATAGTGCACCATTATATACTTTAAATCCATTTTCTATAGGAGCATTGCCAAATGGATCCCAAAAGACCAATATTGCTTTTTGCATTACTCCTCTAGGCGGGATGTGCCTTTTTACATCCACGCTATCATTAGTATTGTTAGAACTATTTGAAACTGTTGGTTTTTCCTCTAACTCTTGAGGCATCATAACATCTTCAGCTACAACAATACCAACAAATACTAATAATACCATAGCTACTACTATTATTACAGCATTTCCTGTCCTCATAAAATTCTCCCCAAAATTTAATAATAAGTTTTTCTTATTTACAAAAATATATAATTAATAACTCATATATAAATATTATGAAAAGTAATTTTTTAATCTGTTTAATTTTATTATCATCCTCCATAATTTATTTAAATAGCATGTATCTATTTTTATGATGGAAAAAAGGTATTATTATGAAAATATTAAGGGTTTTTTTTAAACACAAACTAGAAGTCAATGTATTTATTAATAAAAAAATAATTGAAAATATATTTTGGTGGAGACTTATTGGGAGAAAATATCAGTTTATAGTTATCATTCATTTTTTAGTATTTTGTAAATTTTAATTGTTTTAAATTTGATCTTTCAGTTCCCCGTCATCTACTGGCCTTATGGCATATATTACTTTTCTTGTTACTGGGTAGCTTATTAGTTCGTAAAGTACTTTGAATGTTACCTGGCAGAGTATCATGGTTATTATCAAGTCATGCCGGAATACTCCCAGAAAACCCACTGTAATAAAGACAATTGAATCCACAGATTCACCAATCAAAGTACTCGTTATGCACCGGACAAAGAGCAAGTCAGCATATCTTTCCTTCAGTTTTACCAGCACTTTGGAATTCAATATATTACCTGCAAAATAGGCCAAGAGTCCTGCTATAAACAGTCTTGGCGTGGTCCCCAGTATCATGGCAAATGCTTCTGCGTTTTGACTGTTTGACGGTAAGATTATTGCAATTGTATACAGTACTATTGCAAGGATATTTAAAAGAAAACCCAGATAGATAACGTTTCGTGTCATTTTGTATCCGTAGATTTCGGACAGTACGTCGTTTATTATGTATATTACTGGAAAGATGAGTATGGAGCAGGGCAGCATGATGAAGGCTATGTTCACAGTTTTTGTTCCCAGGATGTTGGACATAATCATCAGTGCACAGAACATTCCCACCAGTATTGAGTAGATTTTGCTTTTTGTCAGATTTTCAAACATATATACACATCTTTTAATTTATAAACAGGATATCTTCAATATTAATTTTTTAGCAAAGAGAACCTTATTTATAATGTTGTTTTATGGAATATTTAATTTTATCATCTCCCATATCAGATATTTTCCTCCCTAACCTATTTCCACTTACTTTCAAAATTCCATCATACCAAAATTTACATGATTGCATAATGTTAAATAAATTCACTTAGATAAATATCATTAATGATTATTTTATTCATTGATATGGGTTAACGCTTATGAGGTATGGAGTTATAGATATTGGATCAAACACTATCCGCTTTAAGATTTATGATTATCTTGATGGAAAAGTAAGCAATCTGATTTCAAAGAAGAGAACTGCGGGTCTTGTATCATTCAAGGAAGATGACATGCTAAATGAGGAAGGTATCCGGGTTTTAATCGCTACCCTCAGAAAGTTTGACAAGTACATGAAACTGCTGGATGTGGACGAAACCTATTACTTTGCCACTGCCAGTTTAAGAAACATTGAAAATACCGAGGAAGTATTGGACATTGTAAGAAATGTACTGGATATCAACATCCACGTATTGACAAGCCAACAGGAAGCTGATTTAAGTTTTGAAGCCATCAAGGAGGGAGATTTGAATCGAACCGACGGTATTCTCATCGACGTTGGAGGGGGAAGCTCCGAAATCACCCTATTTGAAGACAAAGTACCAAAATCTGAGGTCAGTCTTCCAGTTGGTTCCCTGCTTATTTATGAGGATTACGTGTCAATGATGTTTCCAAACAAAGAAGAAAAAAAACGAATCCAGGAGAGGGTTCTAAGGGAAATAGAAAAATCAAATGTTCCCAAGGTTGACAGGGATATGCTTTTTGGTGTGGGCGGTACGGTTCGTACGGTAATGAAGGTGTTGAAGCACTTGAACTTGAAGGTGGACGATTCACCGGTCATACCAATAAATTTATTGGACCAACTTTTAGGCGAGCTGTCCACCAACACCAAGGAGGATTTCAACAAGGTGTTGCAGATAAAGGTAGAACGTATACATACCCTGGTTCCCGGAATAATAATCATCAAGACCATAGCGGATTATTTCAATGTAAAAGAGTTGTACGTCAGTTCCTACTCCATAAGAGAGGGAGTATTGAATTCAATAATAGAAGAGTAAAAAAATGGATTATAAGAGGAGAATTATTAAATGAAGAAAAAAGATTATTCATATACGCAGAACCGGGAATTGTCCTGGTTAAAATTTGATGAAAGGGTTCTTAGTGAAGCAGAGGATAAAACCGTCCCACTGCTTGAAAGGTTGCGATTCATATCAATCTTCACAAAAAACCTTGACGAATTCTACATGGTAAGATGCGGCAGCCTATACGATTTAACACTGGTAGACAAGAAGGACAGGGACAACAAGACAGGCATGTCACCTCGCCAACAGCTGGATGCCATATTCAATACAACACCAGCACTCTACAAGAAAAGGGATGAAATCTATGAAAAAATCTATCAGAAACTGCGCAAATTCCGCATCGTAAGATACAAGTGTGATGAACTAAACAGCGTAAGAAAAAAATACGTCTCCCAATACTTCTACGAGAATGTAATGCCCCTGCTTTCTGCACAGATTATTGACTCACATCATCCATTCCCATACCTGGCAAACAAGAAACTCTACGTTTACTCCATACTCGAAAATCCGGAAAACAGTGAAGACGTCCAATCCAAGAAGAACGTAATCATCGGACTGATACCACTGCCTCCAACACTTCCAAGATACATCAAATTCCCGGGAACCAACGAATTCATACTAATGGAAGACGTATTGCTGGCCTTCACGGAAAGCGTATTTTCAAGCTACAAGGTCATATACAAGACAGTAACGGCAGTAACACGAAACAGTGACATAAACCTACAGCCAAAATCAATTGACGAGGACGAAGACTACAGACACTACATGAAAAAGATTCTCAAGAAAAGAAAAAGACTCGCACCAATCAGACTGGAATTCTATGGAGACAACATATCCAAATACACCAAAGCATTAAAAAAACAGTTGGACCTCCACAAAAACCAGGTCTTCACATCAAAAACACCACTTGACCTTGACTATATTGGGGACATCATCAAGGAACTTCCGGAACAGCTGTCCAGGGAACTGACATTCCCGGAATTCAAGTCACAATACAGCTGCCATATAGACAGAAGCAAACCACTACTTGACCAACTGGATGAAAAGGACGTACTACTCTACTATCCATATCAGACGATGGACCACTTCATAGACTTCCTCAAGGAATCAGCCAGAGACCCAGAAGTATTGTCCATAAAAATAACTCTCTACAGGGTAGCAAGAGATTCAAGAGTAATCAAATACCTACTCGAAGCACTAGACAACGGAAAAGAAGTAACTGTACTTGTCGAATTGCGTGCAAGATTCGATGAACAAAACAACATACTTAATTCAGAAGTACTCGAAGAATCCGGAGCCCAGATACTATACGGATTCGAGGACTATAAGGTACACTCAAAAATATGCTACGTAACAAAAAAACAGGGCAACAAGATAAAACAATACACCCAGATAGGAACCGGAAACTACAATGAAAAAACGGCAACCCTATACACGGACTACTGCTACCTAACATCAAACGAGGAAATAGGAGACGACGCCAGCGAACTGTTCAAAAACCTGTCACTCTCCAACATCAGAGGACACTACAACAAGTTCCTAGTAGCACCAAACACAATAAGAACAGGAATCATAGACCTAATCGACCATGAAATAATAAAAGCCAAAAACGGTGAACCTGCAGAAATACTCATGAAAATGAATTCACTCACTGACCGCAAGATAATCGACAAACTCGCGGAAGCATCCCAGAATGGCGTTCCAATACGAATGATCATCCGAGGAGTATCATGTATCATACCAGGCATCAAAGGCAAAACCGAAAACATAGAGATAAGGGCAGTTGTGGGAAGATACCTAGAACATTCAAGAGTATACGCCTTCGGCCAGGGAGAAGACAGAATACTATACATATCCAGTGCAGACATGATGACACGAAACACAGCAAAAAGAGTCGAAATAGCATGTCCAATAGAAGACCAGGAAATCAAAAACAGAATCATAGAAGACCTGGAAATAATGCTTAAGGATGACATCAAGGGACGAATGATAAACAAACACGGAGACTACGAAAAAGTAAAACAGAAAGAACACATCAACTCACAGGAATACTTCCAGCAAAGGGCCATCAAGGAAATGAAGGACTGTCCACATGACAATGAGGATGACAAGAAGGGAGTACCTAAGCTAAAAGCAATTCATAATGGTACAAGAGTCTACAACACAACATCCAAGGAACTGGAAGAAACAAAACAGAAACTCGAAGAAACACAAAAAGAATTACAGGAACTAAAAAGTGGATTCAACGAACTTAAAGAAGAATTAGAAGAATCCCTTGAACTGTCCAAGAAAATATACAATGAAGTACATGTGACAAAAAAGAGAAGTAAAAAGTAAATTCTGATTAATGGATATAAGAAGTTAATGTGGTGGAGGTTATTCTTTATGCTTTTTAGTAACTTCTTACTATCTTTGCTTTTTATTACTTGGAGTTTCCATTTTATGTGGTCTTTATTTGGGGTTTCATTAAAATTTTTTAATAACTTACTAATTTTATGGTAGTGCATATACATGTACCACTTTATTTCAATAATTTTTCATGTGTTTATCTTATTTTTCACTAATCATCTTTTCTTAAATTATATTTAATTCTTTTTTAGTATAATTATTTTAATCGAATGTTTTATCATTTGTCCTAATTTATTTCATTGTTTTTATAAATAATTTTTCCTTAATGTGACATTAGAGAAAATATTCGATTATGTTGGCGTTTTTGGAATGTTACTGACTTTGAGATTTTAAACATTTTGTTAGTGTTAACTGACTTGTATTAGTATAAATCTTTAGACTATTTAAAATGTATTATTCGTATTAAAATGGATATTTTATTATTAATTTTTATTAAATAGGATTTTCTAAGGTTTATGTTATCATTTAGGAAGAGTAAAAAATAGTAATTTTAGGAACTATATGGAATATTGATTTTCATTGGTGGCTTATGTACTATTACGTGTCTTTGATCTTTTTTCTTGAAATAGTATTGATTTATTATCTTCTTATTTTGTTCTATCGTAATTGTTTTATTCTACTTTGTCTTCTTTTCATTAGTGAATTGTTATCCAGGAGCTTTACTTTAATTGTCTTTATCAGTAATTTTATGTTGTATGTGTAATTATTGTTTTAGTACTTGGTTATAATAATTGTCTAGTCTTTGTCTTTCATTTATCATGGCGTTTAATCGTCTTTTTAGTTCTTCTTCTGTTATTAGTCCTAGTTCATATGATTTAAGTAGATTTGCTTTTTGTTGTTCTATGTCAATTTTGCATAGTATGTTGTATAGGTCTTCTATGTGGTTAACTTTGTTTGATGTGTTTTCTACGCAGTCTAAGATTAGTCTTAGTATGAATGCATCACTTCCGTTCATAATCTTTTCTCCATATTCTTTTCGTATCTTATAATTATATGTTGCAACTCATATTTTTTGTAGCCAGTTATTTTGAATGAGTATGTTAGTATATTATGTTTAATTTTAAAAAATAGGTATGGAGGTTAGGGTTCTTTGGACTTTCATTTTATATATTAATTTATTGTTTGGAAATAATATGCTCCATTACGTAAAACACGTTTAGCTACCTTACCATTTAGTAAGCTATGAAGATAAATATTCCTATCAGTACCTAAACATTCAATATTTGGATCACCACACCATGGATGACGTCCAGTAATCCTTTCACCACAGATGTATGAGCCCCATCTATAATCTTTAGCTATGATATTTTTGCTTAGTGATTTAATAACTTTATTATATTTGATGTATTCTACTGTTGCTTTGTATGTTTCTGGTTTGTTTGGCATTCTGTAGTTTATTTTAACGATACTGTTTTTCACGTTTCTTTTTGCTATTACTTTACCATTGAGTTTTATTCTTACAAGTCCATGGTTTACTTTTCCGTAATTGTTTGTTACTTTTACTTCAAATTTGTGTAGTGAGTTTCTTAGTGTGTTTGTATTTGTGGTCAAACTCATAGTTTCTGAATCTTCTACATTAATGTTTATATATAGTGTGTGGATAAGTTTTCCATATTTTATGAATTGTGCTGTTGCTTTGTATGTTCCTGCTTTGTGCGGCATTTTGTATTCTATTCTAGCAATTCCATTTTTCACATTTTTGTTTCCTATTACTTTACCATTGAGTTTTAGTCTTACTGTTCCCTTATTTGCTTCTCCATTGGCGTTTCTTACTTTAACGAGGTATGTATGTGTGGAGTCTGTTTTTGAGTTTGACTTGGTTTGGAAGGTCATTTGTTCTGAGTCTGTTATTTTAATCTTTTTGTTTTTTGTTGCTAGTTTTTCATTATTCTTAAGGTATTCTGCTGTTATCGTGTATTTTCCTGCTTTGTTTGGAAGTATATGATATGTGCTTACTTTACTATTTGATATCTTCTCATAGGCTATCTTTTTGCCATTGAATTTGATTCTTATTTTTCCATCTTCAACTTTTGTTGTTCCTTTCAGTGCTTTGACTGATATTTTTATGCTTCCATCTGTTTTTAGGTTGGATGATGTTTGAATATTTAATTTAACTTTTTTATTTTCATCTTTTCCATTATAATATTTTATTCCAAAATTTTGATTGATATATAATTCTCCATAAGATGAACTATAATGAAAGCATCCCCAATAATTTCCATATGTCTTTAAATCAAATGTAACAGAGAACTTACCATCATATATTATTGCATCATCATATAGTCCAGTATAGCTTGGTCCTGTGTCTTTCCAAAAAGATACAAATACTCTACTACCATCATATTCATCTGTATATGGTTTTATTTTTGCATCAACAGTTACAGTTCCAGAAGTAGTTTGTATATATGGAATTTTTTCACCATCATCTTTATATACATTACTTTTTCCATTAACATGATTCTTTGATGAAATAGTAACTGTATATTCTCCATCTGAATATTCTTTAATGGATTTATTAATGTTTTTTAAATCTTTATAAGGTATTTTTTTTGAAATATTGTTATTAGCTTCTTTTGATGTTGCTATTTTCTTTGTAGCTTTATTATCTGTACTTTTAGTAGTGTTTATTTTTTTGGTATTTGTCTTAAGGCTTTTACTTTCTTGTGTTTTAATAGGCTTTGTTTCTTTTACTATTTTAGTATCTTTAGTAGTGCTACTTGTTTTGTTGACTGATGCTGCACTGACTAAGCCTACTAGTAGTATGGTGACTGTTATTAACAGTAGAACCTTTTCTATGTTTTTTGTTTTCATACTTTTTTTCACCTAATACATTTTGTGTTAAAAATATGTTATTAGATATAAGATTAGGATATAATTAAAAGTATGTCTATTTTAATTTTAGTTTAATATTAATGTTTAAAAGAATGAATACGATTATAGGATTTGATTGATTAAAAAATTAATTTTTAAAAAAAATAAGAGTATGGGGGTTAATTAAGCTTTTAGTAACTTTTTACTAGCTTTACTTTTTATGTACATATAGTTTCCTTTATATGTTGCCTTGAGGGCTTTACCAAGTGCTGATTTTACAACTTTATAGTTAATAATTATCATACCTTTGTTATTTGTTTTCTTGTTGTATGTTTTGGATCCTATCTTAAATGCAACTTTCTGGTTCTTGATAGCTTTGTTGGATTTATTTTTTAGTGTTGCTGTTATTTTGATTTTGTCTTTTACTTTTGCTTTGTTTTTGCTGAGTTTTAGTGTTAATTTTGTCTTGATTTTTGGAAGTACTTTCATTTTCGTGGTTTTAGTTGATTTAAGATAGGCTGTTGCACCGTTATATGTTGCAGTTATTTTGATAGTTCCTGTTTTTGTGGTTTTGTATGTTTTTGTTGCTATTCCTTTATTATTAGTTTTTATTGTGCATGTTTTAGTTCCGATTTTTAGTGTTAGTTTCTGATTTTTTATTACATTTCCGTTATTATCTTTAAGTGTTAATGTTGCTTTTACTTTGCTTCCCTTGTATGGTTTGGTAGTGTTTAGTTTAATTGTTATTTTTGTTTGTATCTTATTTTTTACATTAATTTTTATTTGATTTGTAGATTTATCATAAAAACTGTTTCCAGCGTATGTTGCTGAAATGGTTTGATTTCCTGTTTTATTTGGTGTGTAAATTTCTTCAGTTATATTTTCACTGTTAGTATATAATAGGTAATTTTTATTATTTATAGTAGTTTCAATTTCTTCATCGGATAATATGTTGTTGTATTCATCTTTTAAAATGAACCTAATTTTAATAGTTTCATTTACATAGGGTTTGTTGTTATTGCAGGTAATTAGTAGTTTTGTTGTTATTTTTGAATCATCAAAAAGATTGTTTGTTATAGAGGTATCTTCTCCATCATTATATATTGTATTGTAATATCGGTTTTCTGAATTGTAATTGTTATTATATGATATTATATCTTCTGTTGTACTGACAACAATTCCTGTTGAACTGCTACTGGCTTGATTAAAATTAAAAAGGTTTGAATCAATCAGAACTGAGTTTACACGATTATATATTGCAGATCCATCATAAGCTTTGTTGGATATGAAACGGTTATTTCTTATTTCTGTGTTCTTTCCATATGTGATATATCTATATTCAAGTACATCTCCATAAGAATCCCTAACGGATGGTTCTTCTATAATCATTCCATTAATAATAGCTCCACCATTTTTTGTTGCATAGTTATTTATAAAAATATTCTCGTATATGATTGCATTACCAGAAGCACTATATATTGCTCCTCCATTACGTCCCGCATCATTGTTTTTAAATGTTGATTTTTGTATGTTGATATTATCTAAACCATATTGGGAACTTATGGCACCACCCATTGTTGATGCATAATTATCTTCAAATAGGGAATTTTCAATACTTAAAATTCCACCTTCGTTGTGTATTGCTCCTCCATAAGCATCTGCATGGTTATTAATGAATTTACTATTTTTGATGATTAATGTCCCCTCATTAAAGATTGCACCACCATATAAGTCTGGAATTGAACCATATTCTCCATATTTAGCATAATTACGTAAGGTAATATTATTTAAAATCAAAGTAAAACCACTATTTACTCTTAAAAAACTGTATTCATTATCACCATCTAATATTGCTCCATTTCCATTAATTTTTAGAGTCCTAAGCTTTTCACTATTGCTCCAATTCAAGTTATTATTCGCAGTATATGTTCCTTTTTTTAAATTAATTGTATAATTTTTAAAATAATTTGCACGTTCAACATTACTTACTAACTCATCATAACTTGATGCATTACTAATGATATCACTTTTTTTACTTATATTACAATAGTTTTTAATTATTTTCTTCTTTGAAACAGTATTATTAGTAACTTTTTTGGCAGGTTCTTTAACAGTCTTAGTAGCAGTTTTTACACTAGTTTTACTACTTTCTTTTACTACTTTAGTGTCTTTTGTAGTGCTTGTCTTGTTGGTTGTTGTAGCACTAACCAGTCCAACTAATAAAATAGTTATTGCTATTAGTAATAGAACCTTTTGTAAGGTCTTGGTTTTCATTTACTTGTTCACCTTCTTTGATGTCATATTATTAATCATTTGATTAATATGGTAATAGTTATTATAGTTGTTTTACTTATAATTATTCATTTAACATCTGTTTTAATGATTGATTATTTGCTTTTAGATTTTTCTATTTTGATTTGTTAGGTACTTATTATTTTTTTAGTTAATATTTTGTTTATTATATTTGTTGTGGGTAATGATTTGGATAGAAAGGGGTGGGGAGGAGTGGGTCATCTGGATTTGTTTTGTATGGGTGGTTGGGGATAAAATTGAATGTATCGTATAGGTTGATAAATATTGTTGCTTATTTTTTGGAATAGAATTTTTTTTAAGGATGATTTTTAATTTTATAAAAAAAAGAGGATTGGGAGGTTAATCATGCTTTAAGCAACTTCTTACTAGCTTTACTGTTAAGATACATGTAGTTTCCTTTGTATGTTGCCTTGATGGCTTTACCAAGAGCAGATTTAACAACTTTAAACGTGAATGATATTACACCTTTCTTGTTGGTTTTCTTGTTATAGGTTTTGGATCCAATCTTAACAGTCACTTTCTGATTTTTAATAGCTTTGTTGGATTTGTTTTTGAGTGTGATTTTAACTTTGATTTTATCGTTTACTTTGGCTTTTGTTTTGCTGAGTTTTAGTGTTAGTTTTGTTTTGATTTTTGGCAGTACTTTCATGTTGCTTGTTTTTGTTGATTTTTTGAATAGTGTTGTACCTTTAAATGTACTGGTTACTTTAATTGTTCCTGTTTTTGTGGTTTGGTATGTTTTTGTTGCTGTTCCTTCGCTATTGGTTTTTAGTGTGTATGTTTTGGTTCCGAATTTTATTGTTATTTTCTGGTTTTCAAGTATGTTTCCTTTTTTATCTTTTAAGGTTACAGTTGCGTTTACTTTGCTTCCTTTGTATAGTTTTGTGGTGTTTAGTTTTAGTGTTATTTTTGTATTTGTTGGTGTTATAGTATATTTTGTGTTTGATATTTCTGAAAATCCATCAATTGATATTTCTGTGTCTTTGCTTGTGTATCCTTCACGAATAAATTCTGAATTTTTTATTGTGAAATATGTTGAGTAATCATCCATGTTGGTGATAAATTTATTTGAAAGAATTGTGTAGGTACTCATTGTGGCGTCGTTGTTTTTAAATGTGGAATCGTTTATTGTTAATGTATCTCCATAAAGGTAGATTGCACTTCCATATTTTGCCGTGTTTTCTGTAAGATTAGTGTTTATTATTTCAATTTCGTCATAGTCTCCTTTAGCGTATATTACTCCTCCGCTTTCGGTTGCTTCGTTGTTTTTATAGTTGTTATTTTCTATGTGGGCATATCCTCCCCAATCGTTGAATAGTGCTCCACCGTATTCTGCTGTGTTGTTTTCATATTTATTTTTTGTTTCATTGAGTGATCCTATGTTGTATATTGCTCCACCTGCTTCGTTTGCTTTGTTATTTATAAACTTTGAATTTTCTATGTTAACTTTTCCTCTTAGGTATGTATATCCATCCATATCATAGTCATTATCAATTGCACCTCCATAATGTTCTGCTTTATTTTCTTTAAATTCGCAGTTATTGATTATTAAATTTCCCATGTTGTATATTGCTCCACCACTATTTCCATGGCATTGTGTTATTTTGAGATTGTTTATAGTTACCTGGGTGCCATGTTTTATGTGTAAAAATTTATATTTTTTATCTCCATTAATGGTTTTACCATTACCGTTGATAATTACTTTATTTATTACGTTGTTAACTTCTGTGTTGTCAGTTAATTTAATTTCCGATTTTATGTTGATTGTAATCACTGCCTCATAAGTGTCTGTTAAAGTTGAGTGTAATGCATTGAAATTGGATACATCAAAAGTGTTAGATTCACTTTTCTTTGTTTGATTAGTAGGTTTTTTTGTTATTTCCTTTTTTGTTACATTTTTATTATTAGTAACTTTTTTTGCAGGTTCTTTAATAGTCTTGGTAGCAGTTTTAACACTGGTTTTAGTATTATCTTTTACTACTTTAGTGTTCTTGGTTGTGCTTGTCTTGTTTGTTTGTGCTGCACTAACCAATCCTACTAATAGAATAGTTATTGCTACTAGTAATAGAAATTTTTTTATGTTATTTGTTTTCATTTTTTTCATCTTCTTTTTGTCAATTTATTATTTTTCATAAAAATAATTAAATAGGGGGGGTTGGATTTAAGCTTTCAGTAACTTTTTACTAGCTTTACTGCTAAGGTACATGTAGTTTCCTTTATATGTTGCCTTGATTGCTTTGCCAAGTGCTGCTTTTACAACTTTGTACGTGAATGATATAGTTCCTTTCTTGTTTGTTTTCTTGTTGTATGTTTTGCTTCCTATCTTTATTGCTACTTTTTGGTTTTTGATTGCTTTACTGGATTTATTCTTGAGTGTTACTTTGACTTTGATTTTGTCTTTTACTTTGACTTTGCTTTTACTTAGTTTTAGTGTCAGTTTTGTCTTGATTTTTGGCAGTACTTTTATTTTCGTGGTTTTTGTTGATTTTTTATATTTTGTTGTACCTGCAAAGGTGCTGGTTACTTTTATTGTTCCTGTTTTGGTGGTTTTGTATGTTTTTGTTGCTATTCCTTTACTATTGGTTTTTATTGTGTATGTTTTGGATCCGAATTTTATTGTTACTTTCTGGTTTTTGAGAATTTTACCTTTATTATCTTTGAGTGTTACAGTTGCTTTTACTTTGCTTCCTTTGTATAATTTTGTTGTATTTAGTTTAATGGTGAGTTTTGTTGTTATATTATTATTTGTTGGTGTTTCACCTTTTGATACTTGTTTTTCATTGTTTGATGGGATGTAATTTGTGTCTTGGAAGGTATTTCTTGTAATTGTTATATTTGCTCCGTTTTCTACGATGGATATTGTAGAACTGTATGTACTAGAATATTGGTTTATATTGTTTGTTATGGTATTGTTTTTTCCGTTATTTGTTATTACAGAACCTGTGGTTGTTGCTTTATTTTGTATGAATGTATTGTTTTGGACGTTTGTTATTCCAGGGATTTCAATGGTTTCATAAGTCTCTTTATAATCTCCATCAACCCATGTAGTTCCGTAAACATATATTGGTCTACCATCATCATCTTCGTAATGTCCATCTTCGTAATGTCCAGGTACCCATTCTCTTGTTACTTTATTTTCATATGTGTAACATGTTCCTAGTTCTAATGCTGAACCTTCTTTTGCAGAATTGTTTATGAATAGGTTATTTTCAATATTCGTGTATATGGATGAAAGTGATATTGCTCCACCATAGGTTGCTTTATTGTTTTTGAATATATTATTTTCTACATATACGGTTCCATTATAACTGGATATTACTCCACCTTCTCCAGCTTGATTGTTATTGAATTCAGAATCTGTAATGGTTATTTTTCCTTCATTATAATTTCTAATAGTTCCACCTAAACTTCCTGCTTTATTATTTTCTAGAGTACTATTTGTAATTGTTATTTCTCCACCATTATTAACTATTGTTCCTCCATATGTTGCATAACAATTTATTATTTTAATGTTTTTTAATGTAACTGTACTATCTTTTATTGATAAGAATTGGAACTTGTTACATCCATCTATAGTTTTTCCATTACCATTTATGTTTAATGTATAAATTGACGTGCTTAACTCAGTATTATCTGTTAATTTTATGTTTGATTTGATGTTAAGATTCACGTCATTATATTCTTCGTTTGTCAGTGCTGAATTAAGTGTATTGAAGTCAGATACATCATATGTTTTAGTGCCTGTTGTTTTTTTTGTTTGATTTAACTGTTTTTTTGTTATTTTATTTTTTGTTACAGTTTTATTATTGGTTACTTTTTTAACAGGTTCTTTCATAGTTTTAGTAGCAGTTTTTACATTAGTGTTTGCAGTATCTTTTACTACTTTAGTGTCTTTACTGGTGCTTGTTTGGTTGGTTGTTGTTGCACTAACAAGGCCAACTAATAGAATAGTAATTGCTACTAGTAATAGAACCTTTTTCACGTTCTTGGTTTTCATTACTTTTTCTCCTAATAATTCTTTCATTAATCATTTTAGATTAATATGATAATAATTATCTTAATTGTTTTAATTATATGTATCTATTTAAAACTGTTTAGTAAAACTGTTATGGAATTTTAGATTTGAATGTTCTTTTTGTTTACTTTTGGAATTCTTTTAATTAATATTTTGTTTATTGTATTTGCTGTTGGTACGGTTTTGGATAGTGGTTGGAGAGGGTATCCAGTATGTTTTGGATTTGATTGTATTGGCTAAAATTGACGGTATCATATTGATTAACAAATAATTGTTTCTTATTATTTAAAATAAAATTTTTTAAGGATTATTATTATAATTTTATAAAAAAAGAGGATATGGGAGGTTAATTAAGCTTTAAGTAACTTCTTGCTGGCCTTACTGCTAAGATACATGTAGTTTCCTTTGTATGTTGACTTGATTGCTTTGCCGAGTGCTGATTTAGCAACTTTGTACGTGAATGTTATGGTTCCTTTGCTGTTGGTTTTCTTGTT
>JAFRMD010000158.1 GCA_017430835.1 Methanosphaera sp. | reverse complement strand
GGTAACCCTAACACTGGAGAAAGTGCAACAATCAATGTTGGAAAAGAGCATTTTAATGAGGATATGGAAGTAAAGACAACTTATTCAAGGGATGGTGTGAATTTCAATAATCCTGATTATGAATATCGTACAGTTGATGCGGATGGTAATATATCAATAACAGATTACACTCCTATGAACAAGTATCCTGATTACTGTCTTATAAGTATCAGGTATAATGATAAAGTTTACCAGTTTGAGTGTGACATTGGAAAATATAATGGTACTCAATCTACCGTACCTAGAGCATTATAAATAATGCCTATTTTACACTCATTTCTTTTTTTCGAATTTTATCTAAAATAAGTAATAAATGGGGGGTTATATTTTATTTAATAGCTGTTCTTGTTTTTTTCCTTATAGTATTCCCCAGACATGTGATTGCCTCCAGCGTAGTAATCATAGTGTCCAGGTCCATAATATGTGTATTCTCCATCACTTTGCTGTACCGTTATAGGATGGTCTTTTGTTGCATATTGATGGCTTTTATCCCTTGAAGCATCATAGTTGGGATCAGTTTTCTTTTTAGTGGTTGTTTTTTTAGTGGTTGTAGTAGTTGTCGTGTTATTTTGGGTTGTATTTGAAGTATTCAGGGAAACATTTTTTATTGTGTTGTTATTTTTAGAATTTTGGTTATTAAGTATTAATACGGTTGCTGATATGATGGATATGCATAATATGGCTGTTATACATATTATTAAAACATTTTTTACTCTCATGTTTTTCTGTTTCTCCAATTGTTAATTGATTATTGTAGTTTTTAACTAATAAATTTTTGTCTTTATTTATCAACTCTTCAATGATTCAATAACAAAAAGATACATCAGTTCTTGGATAATATTTATTACAGCAGTAATCTCAAGTGGCCATCAAATACGTTTTTTCATATTTCACATTTGCTTATAATAGTACTTATCCCAGTATTCTTCATCATAGATTATTCCCAAGTCTATTAATGCTCTTTTAAATTCATAAAATGATGGATACTTCATTTTCAGTGTCATAACTTTTTTGATTTTATCCCATTTCAGTATTTCTTGGGGTAGCAGATTATAGTCGATTAGTATTCCTTTCTCTTTATCGATTTGATAATCATATATTTCTTCCATACTATATCCATTATTCAGCAATTCTTCCATGAATTTGTCTGATGGTTCCACATCAAATGACATATATGGATCGTCTTTTTCCGTTGTGATGTCTATAATTTCAACACTATCTTCCAGTTTTGCTTTAGTTTCTTTGTTCATTTTATTCATTGTCCCATTATTGAATATTCATTTAGAATGTTATCATAATAAATTATATGATTCAGGTGTTCTTTCATCAATTCTTTATATTCCTGTGTAGAAAATCCTTTATGGAGTAATTGTTCCCTGAGTATTCTTCCAGGTATTTTATTGTCATATTCTTCGGATAGATTTTCTATTTCTTTTAACATGTGTGATACTTTTTTTCTAAGTTTACTGGTGGGATTTCCCATTATCTTATCTATTTCAATACAATTTGATTCATAGTCAAATCCTATCTGTTTCATGCAATATTTCTGAAGGTTTATTGCCCTTTTTGCATCATCTATTGTTACCTTTTTGCAAAGTCTAATTCTTGCAGAAGCCTTTGATAGTCTTGCTATTGCCTCTAATTGTCTTGTCGTGATTGGTATGGGGTGCTGATTGTTTTTTGCATCTATCCTTATTTTAGTGAAGAAGTCTGCAATGTAGTTTATAACTTCATCAGTCATTTCTGGATCGATTTTTCTTGAGTAGCTAATATATTTTCTTAGCAGTTCATGATTTATCATGCTTTTATTGTCAATCTGGTTTTTCAGTATTTTTGTTGCTATTTTCTTGTCGCGTTCTTGGTCAATATCATCGGTTATAATGAATATCAAATCAAATCTTGACAGTATTGTAGGATTTAAGTTTAACTGTTCACCAATGTCCTTGTATGGATTGAATCTTCCCAGTTTAGGATTTGCGGCTGCCAGTACACTGCAGCGACTATTCAGAGTCGTGTTTATTCCAGCTTTTGATATTGAAATGCTTTGCTGTTCCAGTGCTTCATGTATTGCACTTCTATCGTTTTCATGCATCTTATCAAATTCGTCGATACAAATGTTTCCATTGTTGGCCAGTACCATTGCACCTGCTTCCAGACTCCAGCCTCCCATTTCATCTTTTATTGCCGTTGCAGTGAGTCCTGCTCCACTTGCACCTTTCCCACTGGTATATATTCCTCGAGGTGCAAGTTTTGACACGTATTTTATATCTGACTTTTTCCTACACTGGGATCTCCTATGATTAGTATGTGTATATCGCCACGTTTGTAGCTTCCATCAGGTGTCATATGGTTATCACTACTAAACAGGTGTAGTGCTATGGCCAGTTTTAATTCTTCATACCCATATAGTGAGGGTATTGTGCTTTTTATGATTTTATTGTAGATATTTTCTTCCTGTGATAGTTTTTTTATTTCTTTTATTTCTTCCTTGTTTATGTTCAGGTCTTCAAAGTTTTTTTCTATCTTTTCAATGTTTGTTATTGTCACGTATTCTTCGAACATGTTTTCTTTTGCCTTGTTTTGCAGTTCCACTATGCCATTTACTATTATTTTGTCTCCGGGATTTATTGTGTTTATCATTTCATCTTTAAGGTAACATTTTATCTGTGCAGGTTGCAGCATGTTTTCGCTAGTGTTTCTATCTTCTTGTAGTATGAATAGTTGTATGTCTTCATATTTGCTTGTTTGACGATTTAGTATGTAGCCACTTTTTCTTCCACAGTATCTGCAGTTTTCATTTGGCGGATATAATTTGTCTTTATAGTCCAATTTGTACACCTTGTCATTTCCGCATTCTTTGCAAGTCCAGTGTACGTGTGTAATATGGTTGAATACTTTGCTGTTCTTTTTTACTATTCCCTCGAAGCTTATCCATTTGTTGTTGTATTTTTGGTGTATGTCCTTTATTTTAACGCTTGTTTTTACTTTGTTGAATTTTATTTTCACCGGATTGTTTTGTATCTTCATTTTTTCCACGTGTTTTTCCAGGTTTCGTGTTATGCTATGATAGTTTGTTATCAACTCTTCCGTTAGTTCTGGGTAGTATGTGTCCAGTTGTTGATAATTTATTAGTAGTGTTTTCGTGTTTTCTTTCAGGAAGTCCTTATGGAATTTGTCCATGTACTTTTCTATTAGGTCATAATTAATTTGCATGTTTTTATTACTCCTGTTGTTTGAATCTATGTCCGATTTAAATGTATGCTAGGTGATATAATTGTATGTTGTATGCTAATGATTTTAGCCATATATTTTTTCACAAAGCTATACTATAAAATGGAAGGTGGAATGATATGTTAAATGTTACTTATCTAACAGTAACTTATCGTATAATCCATCCTCCAATAGCCATTCCTTGAATTTTAAAACATCAACTCCAAGTATATCTGCCTGGTAACGTAAATCATCAATACTAACATTATTTAATGATTTAAGAGTTTTTATGCTGTTTTCATAATCTTCTGGACGATATTTTCTCTTTTTATCAGCTTCATGTATCTGTTTTTCAATCTTTTTAAGTTGTTCTTTTTCATAAGTAAGTTTTTGTTCCAGTTGCTCTATTTTCTGTGAAACTTTCTCATGCTTGCTGATTAGAAGATTCTTGTTTGAAAAATACATGATTAAGGCTTCTTTAACAACTTTGCTTTTATTGTTGTATTCGTTTAATTTATTTGCTGTTTCCGAATCAAGGTATGTTGTAACTCTTGTTGTAATAATCTTAACCTCCACTATTTTTTATTATTATATATTGATGGAAGGTTAATTTTCGTTTCTTTTGACGATAAATAATATTAGCCATAAGTGGGTTACTGCAAAAATAAACTTCAATAAAATCGTTAAATATGGAAAGTAGTTTTTAAAATTAATTATAAAATCATTAAGAATAAGAAATCTATCAAAAAATGATAGAATTTATTGTTTTTTGTTAATATTTTTACATAAATTTATTATATTTCTTATTTTAATAAATAGTATTACCAAGTATTTAAAATGATGGTGAAAATATATGAATAAGAAGGTAATAGCAATTATCATAATAGTACTTGTAATTTTGGTAGGTGCATATCAATTCGTTTTTGTACCATATCAGAATGATCAGGCTATTAAACATTATAATGAAGGATTACAGAAGGCTTCAAATATAGATAAGGAAATTAATCAATCACTTGCTAAAATAAGTAATGTTAGTTCATCTAATATTACTGAAGGTTTGGAATCAACAGCTCAAGCATTAAAGGATTCTGAAGCAAAATATGACGAAAAAATTGGAATACTTAACAGTACCAGAAATTATGCAAATGGTAATGCTACCAAAGAGCAGTATATTGATTATGAAATTCAAATTGCACAAATCGAGAAAGATATGACTTCAGACTTGATTCAGAAATATACTGAAATGGGTGATGCTTACGAGAAGGTAGATTTGGGTAGGATGACTGAGATTTCTGAACAAATGAAGAATTCCATGAATTCTAAGGCCAATGAAGTAAAAACTGTTCAGGATAATTTATTGAAGTTACTTGCTGATAATCCTGATTTAAATCAAACAGTACAAGGATTAAATCTTACTGAAGATTATACTGGTACTATAAATGTAACTACTATAGCATAAACACATGAAAGAATAGTTTAACTATTTTTTCTAACTTACTTTTTTTGAGAAAATTTCAATAATTCCCTATTTTTTAGTAAATTAATATTTTGAAAAGTTGACTTTAAAAAAAATTTATAGAAAAAATTGGAGTTTAAGAGTTAATTCAAATTAAAATTCTTCTGCTTCGGTGAATTCTAGTTTTAACTTTAATCCATTGTCATATATGTAGTTTATATTTCCGTTTAATTGTTTTGTTAGGTTTTGGATTACGATAAGTCCCAAAGTTGATGGGTTGTCAAAGTCAACACTATCCGGCAGTCCCACTCCAGTGTCATGGTATTCTACTTCTATGTTTTTGTCTATTCGCGATATTTTAGTTCTATTGTTCCGGGATTGTTGTCTGGGAAAGCATATTTTACTGTGTTGTTAACGAATTCATTTATCATTATTCCAAGGGTTCCTGCCTGTTTTGAGTTTAATGATATGTCATCTACCTTAGATACGTAACGTATTTTTGATGAATATATCTCCAGTAATGAATTGATTATTGAGTCAATGTATTCTTTTAATTCTATGTTTTTGAGGGTTTTTGACTGGTATAATTTTTCATGCATCAGACTTATTGCTTTAATGTGTGTTTTAGTGTCATCTATTATTGTGTATAGATCTTTTTTAAAGTGTTCTTCCATACGTAGAAGGGACAGTAGTATGTTTAAGTTATTTTTTATGTTATGGTGTGCTTCTTTTATTTCAATTTCCTTGTTTTTTATTGTTTCATTCTTTAAATATATTTCCTTTTTGAGTGAATCCGTATAGTTTGTCTCTTCTGTGACGTCTTGATGTGATGCCATCAGATATTTGGGATTTCCTTCTAAATCAAATACCATTTCAACATGGCTACGTATGTATTTGATGTTAAAGTTTAAGGTCATGATTCTTATTATAAATTCTACTTCCGTATTTTTTGGACATAATGATTCAATTTTAGCTTTATAGAACTTTAAATCTTCGTTTAATATAAAGCTTTCTATAGTATCCCTGTTATATTGATAACTTTTAGTTTCATCTTCTACAACTTCATAAAAGTTCTTTGACACATAGAATTCATCAGGAAATAGTCCATAACTATGGAATGTTGTGGAGTGTTCAATAAAATCTTCAAATGTACTTTGTCTTCGCTTTTCACTGTCAGAATTGCTTTCCAAAAATCGTTTATATCTTTCCTGTTGTGTTAAATCCAATACTTTAACTAAAACAGCAGGCATATTATTGTATGTTATGTATGATGCCTCTGCAGTTAAATAAAATAGTAGATTTCCACTTTCATCATATTTTATTACTAGAGATTTGTATGAAAGTTTTTCCTGTCTGGCAATAGATTCCAGTTCCTTTTTATCTAGTTGCATTGTTTTTATGTCATTCCCATAAATTCCTGGTTACTGTTTAAAAGGTCTTCTCTTGTTCTGTTGATTGATTTTGCATATGTTTCATTTAATTCAACAACTTTATTGTTTTGTATGATTGCTACACCGTATTTTTCATTATTCAAAGTACTGTTCCTATACATTCTTACTTCAGTTTCATCTTTAGTAATTACAATAACAGCATTGCCTCTCTTAAAATAACGATAATGCAGATATTTAAGTAATTTTCCATCATCTGATAGGAATTTAAGAATTCCTTCTTTTTTAACGCCTGTTTTGTATATGGATTTAATGGTATTCATTAAAGATCCATCATCATATCGACAAATAGTATGAGAAAATAGAGAACCAATCCTTAAATTATTGTCACCATGTATATAGTAATCGAAATGATTGAGATATTGTAAATAAAAGTCTTCACCATTATTATAAGGTTGTAAAACTATTATTTCTTCACTCATATTATCGAATATTAGTGTATCTGATTCATCCATGGAAGAACATCTTTTACAATATATTCATCATCAATCGATGCTAATACATCAATGGGAAGTTCAAATTCCTTTTTTCCATCAAAATCAAAATAAACAAGTTTCATCAATTTCAAATCCAGTAAATTTAATAAAAGAACACCAATTTAATGTTATTATATTTTTTCTAGTTAATAGTATTATAATAGGGTACTCGATTTATGCATAGTTAAATAAAGTTCTCTGTTTGTCTTTTTGGTAATCCAATAATGATTTTTGCTTTGTTGTTTTAGGTACGGATGTTTTATTATTGTTTTCGTTTTTAGTTTTCTTATTTTTTCTTTTATGTTGTATAGGTGGTCTTTGTTCAATGTTTCCTTCTGCTAGTTGTTGCATCTTGGTTTTTGTGTTAAATCCTTGTTGTATGCATAGTGTTGTTAATAATATGCATAAATAGATGTTTTTACTTACTGATTTTGTTGTATATTTGTGGAATTTTCCTAATCCGAATGCATCTTTAGCTACTTTAAAGAAATCTTCTATTAATCCTCTTACTGGTTTTAAATCATTCCATTGTTCTATTTTATTTATTAATATTGTTTTTAATATATTGTATTCTTTTTTGGATTTATCATAATTGTTGTTGTTGAATATTTCGAGTGGATATGCGAGATTGTCTTTGATCTTTTGTATTGTGTTATCATATTTTGGTGCAATTACAGGGACAATTTTATAACGGTTAATTCCTAGTTTGTAGTTTTCTATTGAATAATATCCTCTATCAAAGTATAATAATGTTCTTCTACTTAATAATCTTCTTCTTTTAAGTTCTTTTAGTACTTCTTCAAATATTACTGAATCATGAAGTGCACCAGCATCTATACGTATTGATACAGGAGTTAAAGTATCTTTATCTAAGATTACTGTTACTTTAAAACCGATATAATACTTTTTTGTTTTAGAAAAGCCCCATTTGAGGTTTAATTTCTTTAAATCTTCACCAGTAATGTATTTTTTAACTGTATTTATATCAACTTCTACTGGGGTTGCATCTACTAAATACGTTTTAATAGGTTTTCTATTTGTTTTAAAAATCTTTGAACACATGCTATTTGTTAAATTATTGAATATTTCTTCGTTATATCTGCTGAAATATTCGTAAAATTGTTGTTCGGTTAATATATTGTTGATTTTAAAATGAGTTTGTAACTTTTTATTTCGATCTATTTCACGAATCATGTCGGATATTGTATAATCATAGTACATTGTCATTAATATAATTTTTATACAATCTATCATTTGGTTAATATTATGTACATTATTTCTTGCTAATGTTTGTTTGATTGTTTCATCATC
>JAFRMD010000157.1 GCA_017430835.1 Methanosphaera sp. | reverse complement strand
GAATGCTTCTAGTTCTTCTTCTGTTTCTATGTCAGGGGTTGGTTCAATTGGTCTTGCCATTTTTTATTCACTCCTTGATTAAGTTATTTTATTTTTTCTTGTTAATATATCTATTTGTATTACTATTTAAATTTAAAAGTAATACTAAAATAGGATAAGAATAAAGTATTGCTTATAAAAAAGTAATAAAATGGAGTTTAATAAAATAGAAGTACGTGCATTTAGAAACAAATTGCCAGATAATATTAAATTTGATTCATGGAATAGTAATCTTAATGAATTTTTATATGAAGAATCTATTGATTACTGTAAATCCAATCTTGCAGTAATTTATTTAATATTTTATGAAAATCATTTATAGCCTACTTTTCATTATCATCTGATTCAGTAAAAAAAGTGGCTGTAAATTTTTATAGGTTTAAACCATCTTTTTCTTTTTCATCAGTCCATTCAATCATTTGGTAGTATAAATAGCTTAATATTCTTTTTCGTGTTTTATATCTTGTTTTTATTATTTCTGGATCTGTATTTCTATAGTAATTATCTATTTGGTTGATGTTTTTTCTATATGTTCCAGAGACTTGGTAAAGGTACAATCTATATTACCTAAACAATTAATAGAGAAGCTGTCTGTGCAGTATTTTTCTCTATACTATTTGGAATATGTGTGAAAGTATGATGTTATCTAAAAACAAGTAAAATTACTAAGAATATTATTTATCTTATTAAAATCTTAAAAATAGTGATTTATTTTACATAGAACAAATTTTTTTAAGTAGGGGTTTATAATATAAGTTTATCTAAAATAAAGAAATGAAATAAAAATAGGATTGGATTATTCTATTTCTACATCAATACTTTCTTTATTCTTTTTTGTTTCAGCTTTTTCTTTTATGTCTTCAAAATCTTTTTCTAGTGAGTCTTTAATATTTAAAGCTTCTGCAGTTATGTTAACTGCGGTGTCATGTAATAAATTTTTTTGTTTTGATGTTTGATTTACTAGAAATGCACCTGCTGCACCTGCTGCTAATAGAGGTATTAAATGTAAACCCATCTTTATCACCTTATTAAATTGATTTTTATAAATTTTTATTTTTTATTTGATTAGTTTATGTTTACTAATCTAATAATATATTGTATTTTAATACTATTTAAATGAACTTCTTTTTAGGTATAATTAAATATCTATCTTTCAAATATGATATAATGAGAATCAAATTAATATAATTTAGTTTTACCTAATTTTTAATCTTTTTTTAGGTATACAAAAATATTGAAGATTATTTCTAATCTTTATTTGAATCCATGTTAATAACCAAAAATGTGTATAAATCAAAAAATAGAATAAAATCATTGAAAAAGATAAGAATTTTATATCAAAATGAAAACAATTATCAAAGAATAAATAATAAAAATATTATTACAGGATACCATTCTAATCTATTCAATTATAAAGTCAATACAGCTACAATCAGCTTATACTTGTCAAGACTAAAATGAATAAGTTGCAATAATTATATCTAATTTTAATATCGGGGTTAAAATATATGGACAAAAATGTTTATAGTAAGATTATCAGCAGTAAACATAAAACAAATGTTTTAAAAGTCTTACAAGAGAAGTTATCCCCTATTTATGATTCATTTATTCTTGAAGGTTATGAATTGTCTTTTATAGAATGTGACATCTTTAAAAGAATAGATCTTGATGGTAAAGTGGTAGGATTTATTACTTACAATATAATAACTGAATCAAATCTCATCTTAACATTTATATACATCTTACCTGAATATAGAAGTAAAGGATTATTTTATAAGATTATAGAAGAAGAATATAAACTTGGAAATACAATTAGTATTCATCAACCAACCCCTAATATTGTTGATTGCTTAATAAGATATGGATTTGCTAATAAAATAACTGATTCAATAGTAATTTCTGCAATAAATTTTAATATAGATACTAAAACAGCAGTAACTAATAAAAAACTTAATAATAATGGAAAATATTTATTAACAAACCTTTATGATACTAACCTAGCTACACCATTATCCTTAAAAATATTTAATAAAAATAAATATGATTTGGTGTATTCAAACTTACTAAAGGATGATAATAGAGTAGAAAAACATGAAGAAATAGATGACAATTATTTTGATAAAATTGTTGAAACGCTTATTGATAGGGATATGGAAATTGAACGAAGATTAATTTTATTAAAATATAATTTGCCCTCTGAAGAATTTGATGATGAAGAAATAATAGGTTACGGTAGTGAATTGTCAAACTTGTTATTAGAGTATCATTTTAAAGGAATAATTACTGAAAAACAAGCTATTAAAATTAAAAATCAGTTACTTTTAGAATATAAGATGGGAAACATTACAAATGAATCAATATTTACACGACTTGATTATTTGATTTACAGATTAAATCATGGTATTGAGCCATTAGATAAACTGGCTGTTAATCCTTGTCCGTACTGTAATGAAGAGTTGGACTTTACAGAAAAATACTGTTTAATGTGTGGTTATAACACATCCAAACTATTGGATTTAACTAACCCAAACAAATTCATATATTATGATGTATTAATAGAAAAAAATTCATATAAACATTCGTTAACAGGAATAAAAGAAAAAATAGGTGATTTTGATGACAATTACCTTAAAAATATGGCGATAATATCCACAATACAAGAGTTAACCAATGGAAATAGAAAAGAAAGTCTTTTTAAGGATATGGCGAAATGTTTTAATCAAAATGATATTTACTTTAAAGAAATGATGATTGATGAGGGATTTATTACATATAACATGAATTCAGAGAAATGGGATATTGAATCAAAAAAATATAAAATTTCAGAATTAAAAGCTATACTAAAACAGTATAATCTTAAAACTTCTGGAAATAAGGGTGATTTAATTAAACGAATAAAAGAGGAAGTACCACTCAATAATATGAAATCACAAACTCCAACGATAACAAGAAAGGCATCAAAATATTTGAAAGAAAATTCGGCTTATTTATTCCATAATGAATATTTAATGGATTATGTTTTTTCAGAATTTGCAGAGTATATTATTCAAAATAGAACATCTGAAGGTATAGATATTGTTGATTTCCTAAATAAGCATATTGAAATAGGAATAAAAACAAAAAATCATAAACAAGTGACAGATTCATTGTATGCACAAGCTTATTTATTTTCCAAAGCTGGTGCTTTTGAACAATCGTTGTACTGTCTTTTAAGAATATTCATAATAAATTTAAACATGATTTATATTGATTCGGTATATTATTCTTATTATAATCCAGTGGATAAGTCAACAATTAATAAGAT
>JAFRMD010000156.1 GCA_017430835.1 Methanosphaera sp. | reverse complement strand
TTAAAAGAAAAATACCCTGAAATTTATAAATCAGCAATTGAAAATGATTATAAAATAGATGAAAATGAAGAATGTTTTTATTATTTTGCAACTCCCGATGAAAACGATAAATAGTAGGATTCATGACATTGGATATTGAAAATCCAGAATTACTTAGTATTACTAACATATATATCATTCCTGAAGCTCGTGGAAACAATCATTTCCTTAAATTATTAGAATATTTTAGTAAGATAATTGAAGGATTGGTGGCTATTAAAAACCTAACAGAGTACTTGTAGAAATTCTTAACAAAACGGAAATATGTACAATTATAGCTAACCGTTTTATTATCTCAGTTGTACCATTTGTTTTCAATGTTGCATCTTGGGATGAATCTATTAATGAATTATTTGAATATAATTCTCAATTAGATGAAAGTCATCCAAAAATAGCAATAATTAATGTATACGATTATAATCTTTCGGCGCCTATATTAGTTAAAAGAAACTATAAGACATTAGATTCTTTAAAAAATTTTATGAATGATGAATACTGTTTAATGGCCGTATCAAGATATGATGACAACAAGGAATTTGATTGTTTGAATAAAAGACAAAGTGACGACTAGATTAAAAGTGGAAAATACTTTAAAAAAGTTATTAAATTATTAAACAAATCTAAATTATGGATGTAGTATTAACCTTCTTTTTTTATTATTTTTTATTTTTCAAAACTTTTAGATTTTAATTTTCCTTAGAAAATAACTAATATACCAAAAAATTTCAATATATTTTTTAAAATTATTAAATTTCAGTATTCTGGATTTTGAACTAAATATTGTAGAATTCTTAATTCTATTTTTTTCTTTTGAATATTTGTATTTCGATATTTTAGTAACCTTTATATACTAAATTATAGAAAGATGTAAAACAAGAAAATATATGATTTTTTCTTTAAAAGGAAAGATACACTATGAAACAAAATTTCTTCAACAATCAAAATTATGATATTAACAATATGATGAAATATTTAACGATAATTTCATTTATAGTTCAATGGTCATTCTTAACAATGCTTCTAAACTTATTTACTATGGGGTTAGTAAGATTTCCATTATTTATTATCTTCATATTGGATGCACTATCTATCTTTATGATAAAAAACAAGACCGTTAAAAGACCATCATTTATCCTATCAAAAATATGGGATTTAATAGATTTAATTACTATGAAAAGAAATGGACAAAACCTAAATAACGCAAATACAAATTCATTAGTAAATGTACATAATTCAATTACAAATGTCATAGATAAAATCTCAAAGAAAATTAAAAATACAACTAATAATTTTGATAGATTAAAAAAAGAAGATAAAAAATATGAAGCACAACGTGAATTAAATAAGTTCCCAGATAGTATTGGTAAAAAAGTAATCATAGAATATATATCACCAGGTCAAAAACTTAAAAGAAAAACATTTGAATACAAGGATAGTGCAGTCACATTCATAAGAACATTAGAATCAAATTCCTATAAAAATTACTCAATATACTCAATTAACACACAACTTGCACCAGCATACATGATATTCAATCAAAACAGAGATATCGTGGACTTGGAAAAGATGAAAATAAAAATAACAAGTAAGGATAAAAACTATAAATTTGTTACAGACGGATGGCCAAAAAAATAATATTAATCCTTCACCACCCTCTTTTTTTAATACTTTTTTCATATTCAGATATAATTTGACAAAAAAAATAGTTATTTAACAAAAAAAAAGTTAATAAAAAAATATATTTATAAATTAATAAAATTATTTTTGTTATTTACAAATAAAGATAATAATCCAGAAATAACTAACCATAGACCGAGAACTGCTCCTAATATTTGTGGATCTTTTAAGAATACTCCTACAATAATTGTAATAATTCCAAAGATTATTGTTGATATACCCAGTAGACTAAAGGGAGCATAATATCTGCCACTAATCAGTGTAAATAATCCCCATACTATTACAAATAAACCGAATAAGTATATTAATAAACTTAACAATTCTGAAACAAAGGTAGGATTAATTAAAAGTTCACAACATAATACTAAACATATTATCCCTAGAATAATCGATGAAGCACCAAGAATCTTGTTTTCTGAAAAACCCATTCCACCCTTAATAAATAATATTAAAGCAACGATAAATACTATGATTGCAAATAATACTCCAACAGTTGCTATAGGTACTGTAGGAAATGCTAAAGCAATCAATCCCATAATTATCATCAATATGGGCGTAGTTTTGTCATTTAATAATTCCATATTGAACCTCCTAATAAAGTATTTAAACAAAATACTATTTAGAGTTTTTGAAATTTCCTGGTAAAAATAATTATTTTAATTATAAAAACCATAATTTATTAGTAAAGACTACTTGTATAAGGAGAATAGGATTAATATGAAATTAGTAGTTCAAAGAGTTTCTAATGCTAAAGTAGAAGTAAATGATAAAATTGTTGGAAGTGTTAAGGTAGGCTTGATGGTTCTTGTAGGCTTCGGTATAAATGACACAAAAAAAGAAGCAGATTATCTTGCAAATAAATTATCTAAACTTAGAATATTTGAAGACAAAGATGGAAAAATGAATCTTTCAGTAAAGGATATAGATGGAAAAATGCTTCTTGTACCACAATTTACATTATATGCATCCACAAAAAAAAACAGACCCTCTTTTCATAAGGCATTAAACCCTGAAAAAGCAACACAGCTATTTGATTACTTTACAGAGAAATGTTCAGAGATGGTCCCAGTAGAGACAGGTGAATTTGGAGCATTCATGCAGGTAAGTTTATTAAATAATGGTCCTGTAACAATATTATTAGAAAAAGAGTATGAATAAAAGTTTTTTTAATTATAAAATTAGTGTGTTTAAAATAATATAAAAGATATTTTAAAAAAAATAGTCTTGAAAGATTATACATCAATATAATCTTTATACTCAGGCATAAACAAGTAGAGTACTCCAGTCAATATTAACCAGATTCCAATAAGTAATCCTAAATTTAATGGATTTAACATGTAAAAAGCTATAATAATATATAATATACCAGATATTAAAGTAAGAATACCCATATAAATCATAGGACGGAATTCTAATCCGAAAATAATTAAAGATATTCCGTTAAATATCATTATGAATCCTGCTATGTACGTAATGAAACTTGCGAAACTTGACATTGCTAGAGGATCAAATATTACCATATATCCACATATAATACAAATTATTGTCAATATGATAGAACATATACTAACTAACTTATGATATGCAAAGGTTTGTACTGCTGATAAAAATAAAAATATAGCAATAAACCAGAATAGAATTCCTGATAAAAATCCTACAGTCATTGTAGAAGCTAATGGGAAAGCTACAGCAATAATACCTAATATAATTAGTATTAAAGCAATGGGATTAAACTTATAACTAACATTACTAACCACTTTTTCTCCTCCTTCATTTCTATATTTATGTATATATGTCTTTAAACTAATTAAATTTACTAATAAAATATGATTTTTTACTATAAAGCTTTTAATAATTACAGTTTTGAAATAATAATTATCAGGAAATGAATAGATATTCTTTAGAAAAATTAAATACGAGGACTAGAATAAATTCAAAGATATTTACAATTAAACTTTCTTGTTAAAAATTTTCATTAAAATCATTAGATTAAATAAATAAATAAATATTACTAATAAAAGAATATTTTATTAAGAGTAACTGGAAAAATAGGATAAATAATTAAAATAATTGAAAAAAATATGAAAGCATTAAAAGTTTTGATATCATCATACCAAAACCTTATTTAATTTAATTAACATATGATAATATAGAATTTTAAATGGTGAAGTTATGAGTGAAAGACCATCAACTGAATTTTTTAAAGCAATTGAACTGAAATTTCCTAACATTAAAAAAACTGAAGAGGAATCACCTTTATCTTTATTACTATTTGATCAACTTTGTAAATTTGATGATAATGCCTTTTTAGATATGTATAATAGGTATGTTACTGGTATTGATGATGAAAATGCTGAGGTATCTGCAATTAAGGAAACTACCAGTAAAGGAATTACATATGACTATGTATACATAACAGAATTATATATTGAAGTAAATGGTAAACATAAAACATTATACTACTATATAACAAGAAAATCTACAAGAAACATGAAAAAATGGAAATAATTTTATTTCCCATCCCTCTTCTTCATTAAAAATAGCTATTTTTTTAAAGTTTTAATCTTTTACGATACATAAAGGATTGTTGTGCAATGCTAACAGCATACTGAATATCAAACTTTGTTTTGATACTATATGTTACTATGTCTGTTCTATCTTCTGCTGCATAAGGTTCAACCTGACATTTTTGGTTCATATCAAGTATTCTATCATAGGGCAATTCGTATATCACATCTACAGAATCCTCTTTTGGCACGATTTTTGCAAAGGTCATGTTCCTAGTTTTGAATTCTATATAATCATCATGCCTAATCTCTTCAATTACACCAGTCAAATTATTGATTCTATTGGATAAATCTTCCATTATTTTTTCATGATTGATGTCAATTTCATAATCTAACAATTGGCTTCTTTTAACAACTTTTTTCTTTCTTCTTCTCATAAATATAGTATATTAAATAGTTATATTAATATTATACTTAAATAATTATATCATTAATTATAAATATTTAAATATTTGATATAATAAATAAATATTATAACAATAAAAATGATAATGAATAAAATATTTCTAAAAAATTTATAAAAAATTAATCAATATATAAAACAAATTATTCATCAATGAATAAAAGACAAGTGAATAAAAATATGATAATACTAAATCCAAAAAAATCTTCCATAGACTTATATCAGATAAATAAATCAAAAATATCATTAAACAAGACAAAAACACCAAAATTTACAGCAAATTTTGAAATCGAAGAAGTCAATTACAAATTAATAATAACAAACTTCTTAATTCAAAAAGAATACCTTCAAAAAGAAAAATTAAAAGAAGCCCTGCAAAAACAAAATCTTATACTAACTAAAAAAGATAAGAGATTGATACAATACTTTAAACAAGAAGACATCAACTACAAAATACATGAATTATGTCATCATTGCGAGACTTGGCATAAATGATTTTTTAATACAAAAAAGTATTACTCATTTTTTTTTACCTTTGTTCAAATCAAACAATAATAATTACCATATCATCTAAATATAATAATATTATATTTTATGTGGTTTGATTTTACTTGGAGCAGTCTGGACCCACTTATACAGTCGTTCAAAGTTGAATTTCTGCTTACTTTTACGAATAATATTGGCAGCAGCATTTACATCCGCATTCAATAGTTTACCCTTTTGTGTTTTGTACAATCCACGGTATATTCGTTTGCCTTTAAATTCATATTTTCTTCCTTTATGATTTTCATCATATGTTGGCAATATATCATAATCTAAGAAGCTGCTTTTGCTTGTGTAGGATTCTTCTTGTATTATTAGTGTTATGTCGTATTTTTGTGTTTGTGTATTCTAGTTTTTCTTTGAATTGTTTGAAAGCAATTTGAGAGAATATTTGATTTTGTTTTTTACCCATCTTGCTTTTGTATTGGAAATTGCTGTTGTAGCCTAGAATTATTGTTCCGATATCTTGTTCTTTGCAGGTGTCAATGATGAATTTTACTGTATGGTTTAGGAAATTGTATTTGAATTCCTTTGAAGCGGTTGTTGATGTTATCGATTCTTTTGGATTTTTTTAACCCTTGTTGGTTTAGTATTGATTGGTAATGTGCTATTTTTTTACATCTGAAGGCTATTTGATTTTTTAGGAATCTCCCGTCCACAATAAATGGAGTCCCTTCAGTTGTAAACTATTGTAGCAAAGTTATTTACACCAATATCAATACCCATAACCTTATCTTTATCCAAAT
>JAFRMD010000155.1 GCA_017430835.1 Methanosphaera sp. | reverse complement strand
TGGGTATATTTATGTTTAGAATATTTGTTTGAGAATTTAGGAATAACATACTTCGATATATTATAAACTACTGATATAAAATTAGTTTGATGATTATCTGATAGTTTATGATAACCTTTTTTAAGATATTCGATTATTGAGTCTTCTTTTTCTGGTTCGATACCAAAAAACAATAAATTTATATTACTTGATGATCTATCATTAAATATAGAATGGATAATTTCGTTGTACATAATATTATCTATTCTTTTTATTATTAATAAGCTTAAACCTACCCGTATGGGGAAAAATTAAAATAATATGGTGATTAATATTTCAAAAGAAAAAATATTATTTGTAAGTCTGATTATAATATTACTACTGGGATTAAGTGTAGCATCAGCAGCTGACAACACAACTGTCAAGGATGTTAAAGTACAAAAAACATTAACAAAAACTAATCATACAAGTAATATAAAAACAAAGACTATAACAAAAAATAAAGACTTAAACGTGACAAAAAAAGTCACAAATGCGAAAGAAAACACAAAAAAAATTACAAACACAAACAAAAAAGTTAAAACAGCATCCACGGTCAAAGTAAACAACTTCACACAACTCAAGGAAATAATAGAAAACGCTCAAGAAACAAGCATTACATTATCCTTAGATGGAGATAAAGTATACACAGCCGGAGACTCAATACCACCAATAACAGTAAACGAAAATCTTAAAAAACTCACAATAAATGGTAATGGAAGAACATTCGATGGAGAAAAACAATATGGATTCTTAGAATCATACAAAAACACCGCCATAGTTATCAACAATATGACAGTAACAAATTGTTCAAGTTTAAGTGCCGTGAATATAGAAAATGGTTCCTTAACTGTTAATAATGTAAAATTCATTGAAAATGGTTTTGGAAACAATATTGTATATGATGGTGGAGCACTAAAAGTAATTAATGCACCATTAACCGTGAAAAATTGTCTTTTCGAGTCTAACTTTGGTGAATATGCTTCTGCAATTTACTATAATCATACTAAAGGAACTTTAAAAATAGAAAACACAAACTTTATATCAAATGGAGGAATGAAGCAAGGACGACTAGCAAACGGTGGAATAATTAATCTAATCAACATTACAAACTTAATTATTAAAAATTCCACATTCAACTCCAATAAAGCTTTTGAGTCTCCAGTATCTCTCATTAGTAACTTCAAAACTAACATTGACATTTCAGATTCCATATTCGAAGAAAACAGTATGAATTATTATTATGAGGGATCACGATCCGGTGCATTATGGATATCAACAAATAATACTCAAATGAACATAAGAAACTGTACTTTCAAATCCAATAAAGGAATAGAAAGTGGAGCAATAACATACTATATATTAAATGGTAATCCTAATAATTATAATTATGACGATATCAGAATTTATAATTGTAAATTTATTAATAATACAGGAAACCCTTATTGTGAAAGTGGTGCTATAAGCTTAGGCATAGGGGGAACTGTCGATATTGATTCCTGTGAATTTACATCAAATTGTGGAGAAGAAGGAGTATTATGTTTATATCAACCATATTACTATGAGAACGATTACTACAACAATGTAAGAATTAACAATACAAACTTTACAGATAATTGTCCAGTATGTTATGAATATGAAATCGAAATGGAAGGTGTTATTAATGCTCAAAATATTAATTTATTAGTTAATAATTCCAATTTTAATGGAAATGGACTAAAAGATATTGAAGAAAACTATTTTGAAGAGGAAATGATACCTGGAATATGTATTATTAATGGAAATTTAACTTTGGATTATACTAATTTCACAGCTAATGTCGGAGCACTAGGGATGGAAGAGTCCTTAGGATCACTTATATATGTAGACGGAAACATCACTTTTAATCACACCATATTCAAAGATAACCTATTATACAATTTAGGATATGATGAAGAAAGTGGAATAGGATGTGTCATTCTATACATGAGCGATACAGGAAGCAGATGGATAGATAATTGTAAATTTATATCAAACCACGTACTAACTAATCAGAATAACGATGAGTTTTGGACTCTGTTTGGATCAATTCAAACAGAAGGATTAAATGTCACCAACTCAGAATTCATAAACAACACTCCATTGAACTTCATTATCAAAAACAATACAATCCAAATGAACACAATGATGGAACACGTATTGGACGACCTATGCATTCCAGATCATGGAATAGTAACAATATACCTTGATGAAAACACAGAGGGTAAAACATATACTTTAAACACTAAAGAAGTAGATGGATTAAACGTACCATACGTTGAAGACTTCACAGTATCAGAAGACAATTACCTGATAAAGATGGTAGTAAACCAGACAAAAGAATCAAACTACTACAATATAGAAGAATTCTACAATAACGCATATTACCTCTTAATTCCACAAAACTTCACAATAACAGTCAACGCAACAGACGTTAAAATTGGTGAAAACTCAAAGATAAAAGGAAAACTATACTACACCAAAAAAGATGGAAGTAAAGCAGTCTTTTCAGATAAAGAAATAGAATTATACATTAACGGAACATACATAACAAAAACAACAACAAACAAAAACGGAGAATACACATTCAACTACCCAACAGAAAGCATAGGAAACCAAACAGTACAAGTAAAATTCAATGGAGGCCTCTACCTGCCAAAAGTAACTAACACAACAACATTCAACGTCGAAAAACTAAAAACAACAATAAGCCTAACAACAAAAAACATACCAATAGGATATAAAACAAACATAACCGGAAAAGTCATAGACAATCTTAACAATCCAGTTAAAAACGCAAAACTAAAAGTATTCGTGGACAACAAGGAGTACACAGTAACAACAGACAACCAAGGAACATTCAAGTTTGAATACTATCCAACATACATTGGAGAACACCACATACTAACAGAATATGATGGAAACTACAGCCACGAAAAAAATTACACAACATTAAACTTCAATGTAACAAAAATCAAAACCAAAATAACAATAACAGCAACAAACACATACAGCAACGAAGAAACATCAATCAAAGGTAAATTAACAGACATAAAAAACAAAGCAATAGCTAATGCTAAAGTAACAATATATGATGGCAAAAACATAATCACAACAGTTACAACCGACAAAAACGGAGAATACACACTCAAATACAAAACAACAAAAACAGGAAAAATAAACCTCACAAGCGAATACGATGGAAACGACAATTACACCAGTACAAAAAATACTACAAGCATCACAGTAAAAGACTCAAACGATGTAAACACGAAAATAACCGTAAAATCCGTGACCGTGAAAGATACTGAAAAAGTAAAATTGACTGCTACAATAAAAACACTAAACAATAAATTAGTAGAAGACGGAAAAGTATCATTTAAAATCAATGGTAAAACACTCATGGACAAACAAGGAAACATAATATATGCAACAGTGAAAAACGGTAAAGCAACCCTAAACTACAACCCACCAGATGGATTATACAACAAGAAATCAAACATAACAGCAACATACAGCCAAAGTAAAAACTACAGAAAATCAACCAGCAAAACAGCAGAACTAAACATAATAAAAAGAACAGCAACAATCACATTAAACAAAAAATCAATAAAAACCCCTTCCTACAAAACAATAACACTCAAAGCAACCATCAAAGACGAAAAAGGAACAAAAATTAAAACAGGAACCGTGACATTCAAAATAAACAACAACACAATCCAAAAAGTCAAAATAAAAAACGGAATAGCAACACTCAAATACAAACTAAAACAATCATCAGGAAAATACACCATAACAGCAGTATACTCATCATACATACATAACAGAATAGAAAAGACAATCAAACTCAGCATTACCAAAATACCAACCAAAATCAATGCAAAAATCATTAAAAGCAATAACAATAAAGTCACCCTCAAAGCAACAATAACCGATGATAAAAACAAGAATATTAAAGACAAAACCAAAGTAAGTATAAAAATAGACAACCAAACTTACATAAATGAAACAAAAGTAAGCAAAGGCAAAATTAACATAAAAATTCCAACCAAATTAAGCAAAGGAACATACAACATGACAATACTCTCAGGAGTTACTGGACACTACAAATCAACCAAGAAAAACCTGAAACTAACAATAACCAACTAAATATAACCCCCTACATTTTCTTATTTTTTTTAATAAATATTTTAAATGATTGTTCGGATTATGTAAATAATAAGACTTAAAACTTACATATCCTGGAAAAAATAATATCTATAAAGCATTAGGAAAGCTTAATAATAACTGATAAAAAAAGAATTTCACAAAAAAATTTTATTTCATATATGTGAAATAATAAAAAAAGAGGGGATTAATGGGATAGTAAGCAAATATTAATTACTTACTACATCTATGATATTATTCTAAGTTTTGTACTATTCCTAGATTCCTCATAATAACCGTTTACACCAGCAATTATTGTTAAAGTGTATTTGCCTTTTTTGAGCTTGGTAGGTATTTTAATATTGACTTTACCTTTTGAAACTTTGGTCTGGTTAACATATGTTTGGTTATTGATTTTAATTGTTACCCTGGTTGTTTTCTTAACCAGCTTATTCTTGTCGTCAAGGATTTTTGCTTTTACTGTGAATGTTTTGCTTTTTGTTGTGATTGGATTTACTTTAATTTTTGTTGGTGTTCTTACAACCGTTAGGTTAATTGTTTTCTGTACTCTGTTGTACATATTTGAGGAGAATACTGCGGTTATTGTGTATGTTTTTGCTTTCATACCATTGAGTTTGTATTTGAACGTTGCAATACCATTCTTAATTTTTGCCTTACCTAATGTTAAACTGTTTATCTTAAAGGTAACATTACCTGATTTTACAGCTGATCCGTTTACGTCCTTGATTTTAGTTTTGATGGTTATTGTATCAAATGATTGGGCTTTGATATTCTTTGTTGTGAATTTTATTGTTGCGTTACGTCTATGAATTAACAGTTTGGCAGTGTTACTTCTGGATTCCATGTATTTGCTTGTTCCACTATATACTGCGTTTAAGTCAGAATTCTTGTTGTATAATCCACTTTCTGGAGTAACGGTTAGTACTGCTTTACAATTTTTAACAGCTGCATATCTTGGGTTGCCTTTTGAATCCAGTACTGTTTTCATGTTGATTTTAAATACAACTTTTCCAGCATTGATTGCTTTACCATTCATATCCTTTACTGTAGCTTCAAGTTTTACTTTTTCACCACAAAGTATTGTTTTGGATTTGACTGTAATTTTGGATTTTTCCTTAACAATCATAGTTGTACTGTTGCTAGTTGAATTATAGCTTTCATCACCAGCAAATTTGGCTTTTATTTGTTTTTTGCCTGATGTGGTTGGCTTATATTCTAAGACATAATTACCATTACTGTCTGTTTTAACTGTTTTGGAAACACCATCAACAGTTAGTATAATATCAGCTTTAGCTACTGGATTTTTCTTCTCATCAATAAGTTTTCCAGTAATGTTTACTTTAGTATTGACTAATACTTCATCTTTTGTATTGATTGTTAATACAGTCTTGAGTTTACGTTGTGAAACTTTAAATGATGAGGTATTTGTTGAAGCCAAGTAATAGTCTTTACTGCCAGCATAGGATATTTTTATTGTATTTGTACCGGTAGTTGTTGTTTTATATGAGAATTTATAATTACCTTTTTCATCGACTGTTAGATTGTCATCTATGAAGTTTTCGTTTATTCTGATTGTTAGTTTTGTGTTAGGTATTGTTTCTCCAAGTTCATCGCTTAAAACACCCGTGATTGTAATTTTGTCTCCTATTGTGACACTTTTTTTATTGCTTATTGTGATGTTGGTACTTCTTTTATTGACTTTTACACTGGAAGTATTGGTTGAACTAATGTATCCTGTTGTATCATTATTGTAGATAACGGTAATTTTATATGTTCCAATATTGTTTAAATAGTATTTAACTGAAAAAGTACCATCTTTACTGACTGAAACATTCTTAATTAAATCATCTCCAACCTTAATGTCCACAACAGTGTTTGCCACAACTTCACCAAGTTCATCATATACAACACCGCTAATGGTTATATTTTCTCCCACTATAACAGTCTTCTTGTTGTTTATTGTGATGTTGGTACTTCTTTTATTGACTTTTACACTGGAAGTATTGGTTGAAGCAACGTATCTTGTTGTGTCGTTATTGTACGTGACAGTTATGGAATATGATCCTACATTGTCCATTTCATAGTTTATTGTAAAAGTACCATCTTTCTTAACTGAAACATCCTTGATTAAATCATTTCCAACCTTAATGTCCACAACAGTGTTTGCCACAACTTCACCAAGTTCATCATATACGACACCACTAATAGTGACATTTTGTCCAATGAATACTGTTTTATTATTATCTATTGTAATATTTGTTTTTCTAGGTGAAACCGTGAATGTTGTCAGATTTGCTGAACTTCCATACCTTACATCATCACCATTATAAACTACCTTAACTTCAATATCACCTATTCTTGTTGCATTATATGAAAATGTGAATTGTCCATCGCTTCCTACTTGAACATTTTCAGATACAGTTATACTGTCAACAATTATTGTTACAATTGTATCTGCTACAGCTTGATTATTTTTTATTTCATATAATCTTCCAGTGATAGAAGTATTTTGGCCAATGATAATGTCAGTTGCACTTACTGTAATGTTAGTTTCCGTTGGCAATACATTAGATGTAGTGTTAATACTTGATGCGGGATAATTTTCATCTCCATTAAATTTCACGGTGATATTATGTATTCCCAATGCATTTGTTAGATAGTTGAATGAATAAATACCCTCCTGTACTTGAGTCGTATCATTATATTGATCGTTAATGTACAGGTCAACATTCACACCATCAATTGGAGCATCATCAAGATCAGTTAAAGTACCATTGATTGTTACATACTGACCAACATAAACCGTTTCATTAGCCGATACGGTAAGAGTTGTAATGTTCTTGGTTAACTTGAACGTTGTTGTTCTATTATAATAATGTTTACTTAAAGTATTATATTCTAAAGTAATTAAATTCTCTTTTAGAGGTAAATCTGTTAGGTTAATTTTAACTGTGCATTTACCATCTTTAACATTAAAACATGCATACTCTTCACTTTCAGCATTAATGAAAATTTTTACTGTACCATTTCTTACGGTATCATTATAACCTGGCCATAAAACAATATCAACCTCTTTTTCATAGTCTTCTAAAACAATTTCATTATCAATAGTAATTTTTCTGACATATAAATAATTATCAATATACGTATTATCATGTATTTCATTAACAATATCATTAAGTAACATATCTCTTTGATTATCTGTATTGTTTACAAAAAGGTTATTGACTATTTTAGTTGATGCCTGAACTTTTAAAATATAAGCTGCACTATTTTTAACCCAATTGCTATCAAAAGTGTTATGATCCAAAGTAAATAATCCAGAACCAATTGACCCTACAACAGATCTTAGATAAGATTGTGAATTAATTGTTCCATTGTTTCTTGTAATGTTTGAATTGTTAATACTTGAAGGTCCTGTAGAATTAACAAGAACTGCTCCATGACAGTCAGCATAATTCTCAATAAAGTTAGAATTGTTAACATTTAAAACTGAATTAATATACAATGCCCCACCTACACATGCAAAGTTACCTGTAAAGTTACATTCATTTATTTCAACACCACACTTAGAATAAATTGCTCCACCACCTCGATTTGACTTAAAATTACCAACTGCAAATAGAGCATCATTTTTTGTAAAATTGGTTCTATTAATCTTTAATGATGTGATTGCACCGTAAATTGCCCCACCATCAAATGTAGCATGATTTAAAGAAAAATCGGAATTATCAATCACCATCACACCATCTGTTGCTAAAAATAGAGCACCACCAATTCCAGCAGAAGTACTAGCAGTTCCAGTACATCTATTTCCCTTAAATGATGTATTGTTAATTAATGCCTGACTAACTTGTGCAGTATATATTGCACCTCCTTTAGTTGGACAAGTATTACTCTCAAATACGGTATTATTTATATTAAGCAATCCTTGATATTGAGAAATTACTCCTCCCATACCTGTAGCACTATTTGATATGAACCTTGAATCAAAAATATTTAATTCACCACCCCAATGACGAATTGCTCCACCTTCACCAGCACTATTTGATGTGAAATTAGAATTGACAATTGTCAAATCAGCACTGTTACCTTGAAAAATTACTCCTCCATCATTTGTAGCTTTATTATACATAAAATTTGAATTTTCAATATTCAATTTAGAAGTTTTAGAACCCGCATCTTGAATTATAACTCCAGCTTTAGAAGCATTATTATAGGTGAAATTTGAATCCTTAATTGTTAAAATTCCTCCATTAGGTTGATAAAGTACTCCACCACTACCTGTAACATTGTTTGAAGTGAAAGTTGAATTGATGATTGTCATTTCAGCAACACTACTCTGATATTGATAAAATACTCCTCCAGTTCCAGTACATCTATTGTTAATAAACTTAGAATTATTGACTGTTATATTACTCCTTAAATTTCCATATGATTTTTGAGTTATTATACCATTTCCACCCCTAAAGTTTTGAACTGTAAGATTGTTTATGGTTAAGTCTATAGTTTCAAATGTAAAGAATGAATTAGATGAGCCACCATCAATAGTTTTTGAATTCCCATTAATAGTGAGCTTAGTAATTGAATCTTTTATTGAAAATACTCCTGTACTTTCCCAGATGTCATCGTCTCCGTCCAGGTTGACTATTAGTTCAGAATTTGAAGTAGTTGTTAAAAGTGTTTGTAGCCCACTGTAACTTGTGACTGATTCTGTTTGTGCTTCTTTTGTAGTCTTATCTGTTTTCTTTGTTAATTGTTTGCTTTCTTTGTTATTTACTTCTGTAGTATTTGTTTTTTTGTCAGTAACTAATTTCTGATTTTCTTTTTTTACAACTTTTGTATTATTTTCATTATTATTCGTAACTGTTTTAGTTACAAACTTTTTATTATTCTTTGTATTAACTTTAGCTATATTATTTACAGGATTTTTAGCAGTTTTTTCCATCTTGACAGATTTGGTAACTGCTTGACTATCTTGTGCTGATACAACACTTAATCCTAACAACAATATAATTACTAAGCTAATAAAGAATATTCTTTGCTTAGATATTTTAACCACCTATTACTAATATTTTAAGACAATATAAAATATTTATTTTGACAAGTAATTCGTAATTATATATTTTTTGATGATTTGATTAACTAATTAATAGTATATCTAAAAAACATAATATAACTTTCGATTTAGAAGCTTAAGGATATTTAAAAAGTTTTTATTAAGATTAAAATGATTTAATCCTTTTTTTTAATAATAATGTCTAAAAATTTCAAATCATAAAATATTATTCTAAGAAAATGAAAAATGTAATAAAAAAATTTTAAAGATTAAATCTTGTTGATGAAACACTAATTTTGATGAAAAAGAAAGACCTGATAAAATTCAAAAAATCATACAATAAACTATTAAAAATAGTTAAAAATTATGCTATCCACTTGAATTATCAAATGGTAGAATATATTAATAAAAAATAGAAAATTCAAAAAAGTATAATAATTAACATTGTAAAAAAAGAAAACATTATTTATTATAGTAACCGACATATAAACTTATAAATAATAAAATTAAGATATATAGTAATATGTCTGAACAAACATTAATTAAGGAGTATCCTGGAATTATTTCAGAGGTACAAAGTGAAATAAAGAAATTAGAAAATGATATTCGTGTTTTAAACAAATTATATGTGATATTAGATATATTACATGACAATTCAATAAGTGAAATAACCGAAAAACAC
>JAFRMD010000154.1 GCA_017430835.1 Methanosphaera sp. | reverse complement strand
CTATAAAATCATGTTTACACTTGCTTCAAGTGTAACATGTAAATTTCAAGTGTAAAATTTATGTATTTTACTATTTTAATTATTTAAAAAAGAGTTTTAAAAATATTTTTTTCATTTCAGTATAGGTTTTCTACAAAGCCAGAATATTGTTATTATTGTGAAAGTATGTGACAATTATTTTTTCACTATGAATTATATGTGTTATTTCTAAATATAAACTAAATATCCAATAAAAATAGGGCATTATAAATACTAACGGCAAATTATTGTTGAAATGTGCTGAAATTAAATTTTTTTATAAAAAAAAGAAGAAAAGGGTGAGATCTTTTTTATGATATTGTAATGTTTTCAGTATAAGTTTGTGTATCATTACCAACGGTAAACTCTACTTTTAATTCATGATTTCCAAGTAGACTGTCAATGATTTCAAAGAGTATGGTTGATATGTCATCACCAACGGTACCATTAAAGACTACTTTTCCATCAATGTATACAACCAGGTGTCCATTTATAAAGTTTTGGCCAAAGATTTCATTTAATCTTTGAATTGTAAAGTATTTTCCTTCAAAGACTAATTTATCCTTAACAGATACCTTATATGTTTTTTGTATAGTATTTGGAGCTTTTATACTTTTAACCTTTTGGACATTGTTATAGGTATTGGTAGGTTTTTTATACTCTGATGGTATGAATAGTGTAACATTCTCTATTTTAGCACTTACTGGATTTAACACAAATACTGTGTGACGTCCTCCAGGCAGGTATAATTTGAATAATGCCACTCCATTTTCATCAGTAGTTGCAGTATATTCAAGTCCATTTGATAAAACAGATACCTCTACATTTGTTAATGGTTTTCCATTTTCATCATAGTATTTTACCTGTAAGATATTCTGTTGTGACTCTATTTCCATATATGACTTATCAGGTATTGTGTAAACTTTTATACATGCAACTTCCTCATCATAATAAAGATCACTATATTTACCATTTATTCCAACAAATGATGAGTTATTGGTATAGTGTTGTCTTGTACCTTTTGATACGGGTACAGCTGCACCGGCACCAATTTCAACTATGAATGTATCGTTTTCGTATACTCCTATATATTCATCTAATGGTATGGTTTCAAATCCCATATAACGTGATACACCACTTTGATTATATATGGATTTATCGTTTACAATGACTTCAATATTGTAGTTTACTCCACTTTGATTAAAGTAGGTTCCTACAGCAGTTATTAGGTCTTTTCCTACACTTGTATACTGATTAGCATATGTTACATTTACTTTATAAAGATCATAATCTATATCTGATATGATATCATACTGATAGTTTTTCTCATAGCTAGGATAATCCTCAATTATGAATGCTACTGGAAGTCTTGTTGTTCCAAAGGCAGTATCATAATATGATACATAGTAATAACCTTGATCTGCCCAGTCAGTTCCCCAGCTGTTCTTGATAATCCATGCACCATCGCCTGGTGGTGTAATTTTAAAGTTATCTTTTGAATAGGTGTCATCCCATCCGACTAGAGTTACTGAATGATCAGTTCCAAGTCCAAATGTTTCATTATAGAAGTATGCAGCATTTGTCTTTTCATTGAAACTTGTATCCTCTTTTGAAGCTCCATGTACACTTACACCTACGGCACCATATTTGACTAGTGCTTCCTTGAATTTCTGGTTATCATTAATGTTTTCTCGTGGCATCATAAGTACAACGTTATGAATATGATATTTTGTTCCATTATCATATATTGGACTTATCTTTCCAAGTTCATCATATGTATTGTCCTCTGATGTTGTAACACCAAGCCAACTTAACATATATGCTGAACCAACGGTTCTTAGAGCTCCTTCAGTAGAATCTGCCATACCATATATGGAATACATCAATCCTGAATCCTGAATGTTTGATTCAGAAATATCAAGTAAAGCTGTCTTATTTGATGCTTTAAGATATGCTGATTCTAGTGAACCAGTTACACCAAATGCCCAGCAGGAACCCATATCTCCCTGATTTTTTACTGGAGTTACAAGGCCATAATCTCTTAGGTCAAATGATGTTGCATTAACTAATGATTCATCTAAAATTATTGGATTGTAATCAATTGAGCTTCCAATTGAGTCATATACATAAATGTAGTCAGTATCATTGAAATTGTTTTCTTTAAGGAATGTATTATTTTTAAGTTCTGTGGAGTTTTGATCAAACATTGAAGATATGTTACCGGCAAAGTATGAATTTGAAATATTATAATTTGCATCATAAAGATAAATATCACTACCTTCTAATGCATCATTATCCTCAAATCGTGAATTTAAAATAATTAAATCTCCCAAGTCAAAGAAGATTGCACCACCTTGATTGTAATCTTCAATTTCCTCATTTGCACTATTGTCAGTAAGGCTGGAATTTACCACAGACAAATCAGCATTTGATGTATAAACTCCTCCACCATTTATGACGGCATAGTTTTTAGTTAATGTAGAGTTAATTATAGTTAAGGTTCCACCTAACTGCAGGATTGCTCCACCAAAGTTAGATCCACAATCCTCAAATAATGAATTTTTTACTAATACTCCTCCTCTTTTAATGCCAAGCATTCCGTTTATATCAGCAAATAATGCACCACCATTCTTAACTGAAGTTACATTAATGAAAGTACAATTATCAATCAGTACTATGGAACTATCAATATCCTTAACACCTATAGCACCAGCAGTTTCATTAGCATTCAAGTTCATAAATGTACAATTATAAACAACAATTGTACCGTTGGTGTTATAAATAGCAGTTGCATATTTGGATTTCATATTGGCAAATGTTGTATTTGCAATGATGGCTTCAGAATTTGAAATATATATGCAAGCCCAGTTTATGCTTTGATTCATATTAAAGGTTGCATTTGTAAGTATTAGTCCACTTTCATCGGTTACAAATATTGCAGAACCAAACTCATTATTAAGGTTTGTGAAAGTATCACCACTACTGTTATATGAACTTTCAATTACCAAAACAGCTCTGGAATCAGATATATCATTGTTTTCGAAATTTACATGAGTTGTTGTTAAATTTGAATCTATAATCCGAATTGCATTGGCATTTGTATTTCTAATATTTAAATTATTAATTGTGACTTCAGAGTCATATACAGTGAATAAGGATCCTAAACTATTCATGTTAATGGTATAGTTGTTTCCTTCAATGAATACATCAGAATTATTAATAACAATACCAGTTTCAAAATACTTTGAATCAGGTCCCACTGTAAATTCATAATTACGTTTGAGGCTTAAATTACAATCACTTTCTAACAGATCATTTTTAAAATCATCTATTGTACCGGTTTTGGTGTTTTTATCAACAGTTGTTGAATCATCAATATCACTAGCACCTGAATCATCAATGTCACTAGCACTTGAATCATCAGCACCATTATCAACAGATTCTGTTGTATTATCTGCAGCAAAAACCATTGATGTTGACAGTAAACATACGAATATAAGACTTATAAATACAAGAACTGTCTTTCGATTCACTTTTTCACCTCCGCATAGTTATATATATAATAATATGTTTAAAGTGGTTTATATCCTTTTTAAAAAACTGAATAATAATGGGATGATATCCATATAATCTATGACATATAAAATATTTATAAAATCAGGAAATATTGTTGTTTTAAAGGCATATAGGTTAAATATATGAAAAATAGTATTATTAAATTATCGGATTTAATATATCCCTAAAGTAGAAATTATAATAACTATCAATGAGATGAAAAAGATTTGTCTACTTTTATTCATAGTATACCTCCATAATGTTTAATGTATGAATATATATAAAATAATTATAAAAAATTATTGATAAATAGAGACTTGACCAAAACTATTATTATAGAAGGTGTCGACAATTATTTGCTATTAATAGTATCTTTTGACTACATATTCCATAGAAAATAACAATATAATTATAATTAAACTAAAAACAACTATCATGTATTTGAAAAAAAAGTTTTTTTTGTTGGACTGGATTTCAGACACTCCTGATTTAATTCTTTATGAAAATTTGACAAGAGATATTGTTAAAATTTTAGTGACGAGCATTATTCCAATGATGTTTAGTTTTCTCTTCGTTATATCTACGTATTGCGAAGAAAAAAAAAATAAAAAACTACAAAGTTACCAAAAAAGGATTTCTCCTGTTAAACTTTAATGATTATTTAGAAAATCATTAAATAACTACAGATAAGATAACAGTCAAACAATAACTAGGATGCCTCATTAGTCAACTGCAGAATAACCACAATCAACATGAAACTATAAAAGAAACAAAAACAATAAAGAATAATAGTATTACCAACACTCATGGGTAATACTAAAATACAAAAGTTATTATTTTGTATACTAATTTTTAAGTATATAATCTCAATAATGGTTTTATTATCAAGAGGAATTTCCTCTGTGTTATTCCTCTTAAGGATAAATTCAACAAGAATTTATCGGTACAGTTCATAATATGCTCATTTTGATATTTATTTTAATAATTTAGAAATAACACGTAGCATTGGCGTGGTAAAATACTTGTCGTACAAACTATCCGACAATAGAAAAAAGGTGGGGAGGTTAAGGGGGAAGTTTATCAATTATTTTATCCAAAGGGTGTAATATTCTATTTCTTTATGAGTACGCTCGTTATTCTATCTGACTTGTATGCTCCGGTTTCACCGGCTATAAGTTCTATTATATGAGCACCTGCTGTGATGTTTGTAGGAATTGTCACGTTGATGATACCATTGGTTGCAGTTGTAGTGTTTATCATTTTGCCGTCTAGTTTTATACCAACAGTTACCTTTCCGGATACGTTGTTTTTGTTTTTATCTACGATATTGGCTGTTATTCTTGTGGTTGTTGATTTTGTTGTTATTGGGGTGTATCTTATGAATGCTTCTCCTTTGGTTACGTTTAGTTTTCCTGTTGCCTCGATACGGTTGTATCCTGTGTTTGCGTATACTGCGGTAAGGTTGTATTCTCTTGCACTGAGTGTTATGTTGTAGTCAAGTACTGCTACTCCGTTTACTACGTTTGCCTGTAAGGCTTTGCCGTTAGCGTCCTTGAGTGTTACGCCGTTTGCTTTTATGATGATTGTTCCGCCGGTTATGCTTTGTCCTTTCTCATCAACAGCTGTTATGACAAATTGTATTTTGTCACCGTTTTCATGTGTTGGTAGTTTTGCTATTTGTATTTTCACGTTTCCCGGTGTTATATTGTTTTTGGTATTGTTTGCCCTGCTTGAGGCGTATTTGTCGTTTCCTGCATATGTTGCCTCTACTATGGTGTTATCTTTGTACCAGCTTCTTGGTATTGTATAGTTTAATGTTGCCGTTCCATTGTTTACAAGTGCATATAAGGTGTTTCCGGCTTCATCCTTTAGAGTTATACCATTTACTTTGAAGGTAACTCTTCCTGTGGTTACTGCTTTTTTATTGTTGTCTTTGATTGTTGCTTTTAGTTGTATGGTTGATCCTACTCTTCCGTTTATTTTGGATACCGTTGTTGTGGTTGGTGTTGGGGTGGTTGTCTTGTTTAGTTCTTTGATGATTTCTTGTAGTTGTTTGTTGGTGTTGTTTAGGTTTTGTATTGTTTTGTTTAAGTTCTGGTTTTGTGTTGTGAGTGTTTGTATGGTGTTGTTTTGTTGTTTTATGGTATCGTTTAGTGTTTTTATTGTGTTGTTTAGTTGTGTGATGTTTGCCTGTAGTTGTTTGTTTGTATTGTTTAGTGTTTTTATGGTGTCTTGTAGTTGTTTGTTGGTGTTGTTTAGGTTTTGTATTGTTTTGTTTAGGTTTTGGTTTTGTGTTGTGAGTGTTTGTATGGTGTTGTTTTGTTGTTTTATGGTATCGTTTAGTGTTTTTATTGTGTTGTTTAGTTGTGTGATGTTTG
>JAFRMD010000153.1 GCA_017430835.1 Methanosphaera sp. | reverse complement strand
ACTAAAACTCACCACACCAACTATTAATATGAACATAATATAATACAATTAACAAAATAATATACAATAATCTAAAATAAACAATCATATATTAAAAAAATCTATTTATTGAAAATTATACTAGTTCATAATAAACAGTATATATCTTTTCATATTTAAAGATTGTCCGCACCTGACAACTACTCAAATGGGGGTCATGACAAGTAATAATATTCTATTATCCATTGATTAATGATAAACCAATTAAAACATAAATAACATAAAAGTATTACAAAAAATCAAAAAAACATAATTTATGCCAACACTCATTATACAAAAAAAGAAAATACAGAAAAACATCCAAACAAATAAAGCATCCGCCAATAACATAGATGAAAATGCAAATAAAAAAATAGCCAAAACTACCAGTAATACTAATGTAAAAACAAGTGCAAGCATAACCAATTGGAAACAACTCAGTGAAAAAGTAGATAATTCCAGAAAAACCACGGGAAACGTTACCATTACATTAGGAAAGGGCACCTACACAAATAAGGGTATGATTATATGTCAGAGTACCAATAATGTACTTACAATTGATGGAAATGGACAAACAATAAATGGAAACCAAAAACCAGTATTTTTTTATTGGTAAGGGTGCTTCCTTAGTTCTTAAGAACATTACAATAATAAACGCCAAAAAATTGAATGTTGGAGCAATAGAAAACCGTGGAACGTTAACAATCATAGAATCCACACTAGCAAAAAATAATGGAATAGATGGAGAGCAATACACAACAGCGGCGGAAAATTAACAATCACACAATCAACACTAAGCAACAACACCGCAAAAATTGGAGGAGGAGCAGTATACAATGATGGAACAATGAGAATCACAGAATCCTCATTCAAAAACAACACCGCACCTTATGGAGGAGCAATACGCCACTTTAAATATGAATATTTCAGTATTGTTAGTTCAAATTTTACAAACAATAATGCACAAGAAGGTGGATCAATATTTTCCAGTGGGTATGCTAATCTTACTGGCAATACCTTTTCTGAAAATAAAGCCAATAACAAGGAAACAATTGATTTAAGTGGAGAAAAAAATGGACTTTTTAATGCCAATTCATATGAATCCACCGATATTTCACTTAAAAAGATAAATTTAAGCATAAAGAACGATCAAACAATATTCACCACAGATGAGGATGTAATGTTAAACCATAACATTGATTTGACAAATCCCCATTATTATGACAGAGATATCCTTGAAAAACTTGAAGACATAACCCTTTACATCAATGGTAAAGAATATGCAAGAACCAAGTACGAAAATTACACATTATCCAATTTAAAACCTGGAGTATACACGGTTTATTACAAAACATGCAACCAAAAATCAAACACGGTAACATTCAACATAATCGAAGAAAATGAGGTAAAAGTAACAACATGGGACGTTGAAATGATACGAGGAAAATCCGTGATATTAAGTGCCCTTATAAACTATAAAAACACGACAATAAATCAGGGAAAAGTATACTTCGAAATAGACGGTAAAGCAATAGTAGATGAAAATGAATCCATATTATATGCTCCAGTAAAAGATAATCAGGCAGATCTGCCATACGACATGCCAGCAGACATATCACTTGGAAACCATACATTAACAGCAGTATACCCAATAGGCACAGACACCCAAATAACAGACAATAAAACCTTAACAATAATTGAGAATATACCCGAAGGAGCAGGCCAAAAAGAAAAAACACCACAAGAAGACAAAAAACAAGAAACATACAACCAAAACACCAGACTCTACAAAACAATAACAGAAAACACAAAAACAATACATTCAACCATTACTACAAAACATAAAATAATCACCGATAACAACACTGTACCAGTCAGCAATACAATAACACTAGGCACATTAAAGGAAATATTCAATCAAACATTCACCAACGGACACTTACTACTATACATAGACGGAAAACTAGTCTTCAACGGCACAACAGGTGATGACCTAACAACAGTAATCCTAGAAATCATGGAAAAATACCTCGGACAACATGAAATAAAAATTGAATTCACAGACTAGAACGGTAAAACAAACACATATAACAAAAATCTAACAATCGAATAACAAAAATTCAATTACTCACCCCACTACTTTTTAATGGGAGTCGCCATTAAATAAAAGAAACATACTCCCAAAAAAAATTCATCATTAATTGTAATGAATTTAACAAAATTATAAATAAAATATTATACCTTATATATTATTATAATAGATACATTAGATTTATAATCTAATAACCTAGAATTTTTTTAATAGGACGTTTTAATATGAAAGGTATTGGAATTAACGGATACGGAACTATTGGTAAAAGAGTAGCAGATGCTGTTACTGCACAAGATGATATGAAAATCGTTGGAGTAACTAAAAGAACTCCAGACTACGAAGCAAAAGCTGCTGTAGAAAGAGGTTACGATTTATACATCAGTGTTCCAGAAAGAGAAGAACAATTTGAGGAAGCTGGAATTAAAGTAGCTGGAACCGCTGATGAATTATTTGAAAAATTAGATCTTGTAGTGGACTGCACTCCTGGTGGAGTAGGTATTCAAAACATGGAAGATACATACAAACCATTAGGATTGAAAGCTATATTTGAAGGTGGAGAAGACCACGACCCTGTGGGAACTTCATTCAATGCTGAAGCCAATTATGAAGAAAGCTTAGGAAAAGATTATGTTCGTGTTGTTTCATGTAACACAACCGGTTTATGCCGTACATTAAAACCTGTAAAAGATCTTGCAGGCGTAAAAAAAGTCAGAGCAGTTATGGTAAGACGTGCAGCAGACCCTAATGATTCCAAAAAAGGTCCAATTAATGCAATAAAACCTGTAACAACTGTTCCTTCACACCATGGTCCTGATGTACAAACCATCATCAAGGACATGGATGTAATGACAATGGCACTGGCAGTACCAACAACATTAATGCACACACACAACATCATGGTAGAATTAGAAGATGATGTATCTACAGATGATGTGCTTGAAACATTCAAAAAAGCTCACCGTGTCATGCCAATTGATGCAAGCCTTAAGTTAGGTTCAACTGCAGAAATAATGGAATTTGCAAAAGACTTGGGCAGATCACGTGGAGACATGTATGAAATACCAGTATGGAAAGAATCTGTTAATGTAGTCGACGGAGAATTATTCTACATGCAAGCAGTACACCAAGAATCCGATGTTGTACCAGAAAATGTTGACGCAATAAGAGCAATGCTTGAATTAGAAGAAGATGGTGAAAAATCAATACTTAAAACCAATAAAGCAATGGGTATATTATAATCTTACCCTACACCTTCTCCTCCACTAATTTTAACGAATTTTTTAATATATTAAAATAGTTATACCACTATCAAGAAAAATATAAACATTAAATAAATTTTTCACGATAATATAAACTCATAAAAAAAAATCTTAAAGGATGTTGAATAAATGCATGTTCAAAAAATCAAACTAAGCGGACATATAATTGACTCATTCACACTTCAAAAAGTAATGGACACCGTTATAGACCAGGGTGGAGATTACGAAATAGAAGAGTTGAATGTAGGTAAACATAATTCTGATATAAGTACCGCTAGAATTCGCATAGAAACTAAAGAAGAAAAAAGATTAGACAAAATTTTAGATATGGTAACAGACCTCGGAGCCCAACTAGTTGAAGAAGATGAAGTGGAACTAGTAGCATCCAGCAAAGATAAAACTGTGCCTTCAAACTTTTATTCAACAACTAATTACATTACAGAAATCCGTTATGATAATAGATGGATAAACATAGACAATATTGAAATGGATTGTATGCTAGTTGTTGACGAAGAAAATAAAACAGCAACTTGTAAACCATTGAACACAATCAAAAAAGGTGAAAAAATTGTTGTAGGACATAAAGGAGTTAGAGTAGCCCCTCCAGAGAAGTCACGTGGAAAAAACACCTTCGAGTTTATGAACAGTGAAGCATCAGCAGAAAAACCAACAAGAAGCATTATTCGAAAAGTAGCAACAGAAATGAAAGAAATTAAGGACAAAGGCGGCAAAATTTGTGTAGTAGGTGGACCTGCAGTAATCCACACAGGATGTGCCCCAATACTTGCTGATTTAATCAAGGAAGGATATGTAGACAAACTATTTGCAGGAAACGCATTAGCTACTCATGATATTGAAAATGCATTATACGGCACCAGCCTTGGTGTCAAAACCAGAACCGGAGAATTAGTGGCTCATGGCCATAAACACCACATTTGTGCAATAAATGAAATAAACAAGGCTGGAGGAATAAAAGAAGCAGTCGAACAGGGTATTCTTACCAGTGGAGTTATGTACGAATGTGTAAAAAATGATGCGCCATATGTATTGGCAGGAAGTATCCGTGACGACGGACCACTACCTGATGTTATCACAGACTCTCAAGAAGCACAACAACGGATGCGTGAAGAAGTTCAAGACGTTGACATGGTAATCATGATTGCAACCTTGCTACACAGTGTTGCAACAGGTAACATTATCCCTGCACGTATAAAAAGTGTATGCGTAGATATAAGTAATGCATCCGTAACAAAATTAGCAGATCGTGGCAGTGCTCAAGTAATTAGTATTGTAACCGATATTGGTTCATTTTTACCAATCCTTAAAGATGAACTTCATAAATTAGAAGAATAAAACGGGAATAAAATAACATGTCCATTATAACAATAATAATGCTGTTGGTCGGATTTGTATTTCTTATCAAGGGAGCCGACTTATTCGTTGAGGGAGCGAGTGATTTAGCAACAAAACTTAAGATTCCCTCATTGATTATTGGTCTTACCATAGTAGCCTTCGGTACTAGTGCACCGGAAGCTGCCGTATCCATATCTTCCGCCCTTAGTGGTAGTAATGCAATAGCCGTTAGTAATATTGTTGGTAGTAACATCTTCAATTTATTAGCTGTAATCGGCATAACTGCAATATTGTATAAGATTGATATTACTAAGGAATCTTTAAAACAAGACTTTCCTATCCTACTTGGAAGCAGCATACTCCTTTTAATATTCATCTATACCTCTAGTGAGATTAGTAGAATTGAAGGATTGATACTATTCCTATTACTTATTGCATATATCTCCATGCTCATCATCAAGTCAAGACGTGAAAGTACCAACATGCCCATTGGAACTACCCACTTAACAATGCCGAAAATTATTCTATACATATTGATAGGTCTTGTAGGCATAATTCTTGGCGGAAACTTTGTAGTAGACTCTGCAAAAGAAATAGCATTAAGTCTTGGTATGAGCGAAACACTTGTAGGTTTAACCATAGTATCCATAGGTACAAGCCTGCCAGAACTAATAACCAGCGTTACAGCAGCATACAACAAGAAAACTGACATAGCAATAGGTAATGCAATAGGAAGCAACATTTTCAACATATTATTCATCCTTGGATTAACAGACATGATTTCACCTATTGCCACAACAAATATAATGTTAATTGACACATTGATGATGATTATCATAATAATTATCACATACATACTAGCATACGATAAAAGTGACTTCAACAGAAAAGATGGAATTATACTGGTTACAATATTTATAATCTATACAATCTACATCATCCTAAGAAACTAGATGACCCCCCCCCATTATACTATTTCTAATAAAGCAATCAATATCCTTGAAATAAAGTTTCAAATACTAATATTCCAACAAATTTTATTAATAAAAACACACATACTATAATTTTAAGACTGTTGAATTTATGAATAATAAAGAGGTGTTTATTTATTAAAAACAAAACATTAATCTTAAAAAGATTATTTCCAATATTAATAGTACTTGCTTTATTACTGTGTATTTCTTCAGCATCTGCAGGAGAGAATTCAACCAAAAAAGTGGAATTATCCAAGATGACTGAAAAAAACACCAATAATATAAATACATACACTAAAGCAGACATTTCAAAGAAAAAAACTCAAACTACGACAAAAACTACTAAAAAAAGCAATAATACACAATATGTATATGTAAGTACTGATGGTTCTGATTCAAACTCAGGAACAAAGAATTCTCCTAAAAAAACTATTCAAAATGCTTTAAGCACAGTTTCTAAGGGAGGTACAATTTACTTATCCAATGGTACTTACAAACAATCAGAAATATCCATTAATAACAACGTAACAATCCTTGGAGAAAATACTAAAAATACAATAATTGACTGTGAGAAAAAACAAGCTTTCAACACTGAAGGTACCATAACATTTAAAGGATTTACCATAGAAAATGCATACTCAACAACTAACGGTGCAGCAATCAATAACAAGGGCACTCTTAAAATAAAAGGTTTAAAAATTAAAACATCATACTCCAATAATCTTGGTGGAGCTGTTTACAATACAGGAAATTTAAAAATTTCAAAAACAGCATTCAGTAGCAACAATGCTAAAAATGGTGGAGCAATATTCAATACAAATAATTTAACAATCAAATACAGCACATTTTCCTCAAACAAAGCAAAACAAAGTGGTAGTGCAATATTTTCAAACGGTACTTTAAACATCAACTCGTGTAACTTTACAAACAACTACGACACTTCCGTTTACATTAACCAAAACGATTACGACAACATCATCCAATCCTCACGTTTTATAAAAAATGAAGGAACAAATGGAGGAGCAATATATAACAGAAAAGCTAGTTTAACCATTGACAAAACCTTGTTTGAAAACAACAATGCAACAAATGAAGGCGGAGCAATTTATACTTCAGGAAAAATCAATTCAACAGAAAATACTTTCAACAGAAATAATGCAGATATTGGTGGAGCAATATCCTCCCATTTAAACATAATGATTGACCAGAATTCAGTTAAATCCAATACTGCAACATCACAGGGTGGTTTCTTATATAATGTAGGAAAAGCAACAATTACACAGACAAAACTTAATAACAACTCTGCAAAGTATGGTGGAGCAATATCCAGCCAAACAAACAAAACCCAAACATTACTATTACTTAATGACACTTTCACAAACAATAACGCTTCTGTTGGTGGAGCAATCTATGCAATTGGAAAAACAAAACTCACAATAAAACAAAGCATCTTCGGTTCAAATACTAGAAGTGCAATATATATTAATAACATTGAAGTAACCAATACAATTTCAAATTCCACATTCACTAAAAATGTTGCATCAAAAGGTGGAGCCATTAATAACCAAGCATCTGACTTAAGTATTTCCAAAGCAGTATTCTCGGACAACAATGCCAAAAATGGAGGAGCAATATATAACAATAATGGAAAAGTAACTGTTAAAAATTCAATATTACTCAATAACAAAGTTGATGTATATAACAAGAAAGGAAAGTTAACTGCCAATTATAACTGGTGGGGTAAAAACGATAAACCTAGTTCAAGACAATATAATTCAACTATAAGTAATTGGATTTACATGAAATTAATTAATGACAATCCATCCAAAGTTAAAAAGAACAGTACCAATATCATATCATTAAATTACTTATATGACGGTAAAACTGTTACAAAACGTGAAAACAATAAATACATTCCAATTTTAAAAATGAATATTGTCATTAAAGGTCCTGGTGTAAATACCAACAAAACAGTTTATAAAAGAGGGTATTATGAATCAAAATGCGTTTATACTAAAGCCGGCATATCCAATGTTACTGCCACCGTATCCAATCAAAAAATTAAAAATAAAATTAGTGTAAAAGGCTCAGATAGAATTACATCTTTATTTATTAGATTAGATTCTAGTGTAACAAAGAATACTGTTGACACATGGAAAAATGTTGGCATTACTGACGTTTATGTTCAATCACGAGCTTCAACAAATGACGTTAAACAACTTAAAAACGTAATCAAATTAACCAAAAACACGAATATTCGTGTACATGCATGGATAATTTGTTTTATAACTGATCATGGATTTGATTTAAGTTCAAAACAACAAACAATGATTAAAAACTTTATTTATAAAACAATTAGAATTAATGGTGTTAAAGGTATTTGTTTAGATTACGTTCGTTATGATGGAACAAAACCAAGTATTGTAAAACCTTCAAAAATTACCAGTTTCGTAAAATCAGTGAATAATATCATTAAGAGTTACAACTCCAATTCAATATTATCTGCAGCAGTATTTGCAGAAATGGCAGGCACTAAAACATATTATGGTCAGGACTATGCTGCATTAAGTCCTTATGTCGATGTAATGATGCCTATGGCCTACAAGTATGATTACACACCTACTAGTGCATGGTTAGCAAAAGTAACAGCCTATGTTGTTAAAAAAGCCAAATATTCAAAAGTAGTCACTGTTCTACAAACATATAAGGGATCAAGCACAACCCTACTTCCAAAAAGTGAATTAGAACAAGATGCCCAAACCGTGATTAAAGCAGGTTCTGATGGTTACAGTTTATTCCGTTATGGTTTGATCTCAAGCTACCCTAAAAATGCAAATGCTTATTAACCTCCCAATCTTAACTTTTTTTAAAAAAAAAAAAAATAAAAAATAGTTTATTTAACTTTCTTCTACTTCCAATACTACTGTTTTGGTTGCATGCATATATCATGTTGATTCTGCTGCTTTAAATAACATTGTATAATTTCCTGCTTTCATGTTTTCAGGTAATGTATAATTAAAGTTTATTAGTCCATCAGTCACGTTAAGATTTTCTATTGTTATTCCGTCAATTTTTACACAACAGCCTGTTGTCTTGTTAATAAGTTTTCCTTCCTCATCCAACAGTTGTGCTTTAATGTTTATTGTTTCATTGACTTTTGTCTTGATATTCGTTGTGTTAATGTACTTGTAGTTTTTTGTTACGATTAGTTTTGCGTTGGTACTTGCATTGTAGTATTTTCCTGTTTCTCCCGTTTTAATTGTAATTGTGTATGTGCCTGATCCTATGTGGTCTGGCAATGTGTAGTTGCAGTTAATTTTTCCGTCTGTTACTGTTTGTGAGCTTATGGTTATGTCATTTATTTTTATTATCGCGTTTATTTCTCCTGTTGCCAATTTATTGTTTTCATACAAGTTTGCTTTTATGTTTATTGTTTTGTGGGACTTTGTGTTAATGTTATTTGTTGTTATTTTTATTTCTGTCTTGTTTAGGTAGATATTTCCATCCCATTGTGAACTCTCATATATGTCATTCCCCCCAAATTTTATTGTTAGGTTGTATTTTTCTGATGAGTAATTGTTTATGTAGGCATGTAATATTTTTCCATTGCTTATCTGCATGTTTTTTATTGTTACATTGTTTACTTTTATGCATGCTTCCGATGTGGAGTTTACTGCTTTTCTTGTTAGCAAGTCATATACTGTTGCCTGAATTATTATTTTATTTCCACTTTTTGTGTAAATGTCTTTTGAGACTATGTATGTTTTTCTTTGTTCTAGTGTTAGGTTGATTGTTTTTATTGCTTCCCTGTATTGTCTGCTTTCTTTAGATTTGATTGTAAGTAAGTAAGAGTCGTTTGTGTATTTGTCTGATGTTTTTATTTTATATTTGAGTGTTCCGTTTATGAAGTATCCCTGGTATATTGTTTTGTTTCCTATTTTCACTATTGCCATTATGTTTTCATTTATTTTTTCACCGTTGGAGTTTAGTGTTGCGTTTACTGTTATTGTCTCTCCTTTTGTTGCTGTTATTTTGTTTGTTGCTGTGATATATGTGGCATCTTTTGTTATTGTTAGTTTTACTGTTTTGTTTGTGCTTGTGTAATATGTTGTTTCTGGTATTTGGATTACAATGTCATAGTTTCCTTCGGGCATTTGATCTGTTAATGTGTGGTTGAATGATAATCTTCCGTTGTGTATTGTAGTGTTTATTTCTTCGTTGTTTATTATTATTTGGGCTTCAAAGTCGTCACCAATTATGTTTTCTTCATAATCGGTTATTGTTGCGTTTATTTGAATATCATCCCCGGGCAAGGCATTGATTGTTGAGTTTGTCCTTATGTATATTGGGTCTTTGTGTGTTATGTAGTCTAGTGTTGTTGTATTTTGTGAATTCTCGTATACTTTTGTTCCCACATATAATGTTTTTATTTCATAGATTGAGTCGATTTTTCCTGTCATGTTGTATGTGATATTTGCCGTGTTATTTTTTACGTTTGCTCTATCTATCAAGGTATTGTTTAAGTAAAATTCAACTATGCCTTCATTTAATTGTTGATAGTTGCCTGCATATACATATGTTGTTATGTTAAGTATGTTTTTATTGTTCACATTTTTGTATATTCTAATACTTGTTTCAATCTTGTCTGGAGATATTGTGTTTGTTAGTGTTGAGTCATTGAATTTGTCTGAGTTGGAATATTCCAATCTGATCTCATAATCATTTCCTGCTTCATACTCTGGAGGGAGAGTTATTTGTGTATTGTTGCTTGTTACATTTACAGTTGAAACATAACTTCCGTTTACGTAATATCTGATTTCTCCGGAATCAACCGTTTGGTTATATGAGTATGAATTAACGTTTAAAACTATTTGTCCTTCATCGTTTAGAGTGTAATTTCTAATGGATATTGTGTTTTGATATTTTACTACATCCAATACTGCAGTTGCTTCACTTGGAGAGTATTTTTGTGTACCATAATATACAACCCTTATCTGATGTTGTCCATAACTTATCGCATTCGGAATTAAATATGTGATGTTTGTTCTTGAATTATTTACTATTCGTGTTTCTATACTTTCATCATCTAAGAAAAATTCAAGCAGTCCCTCATCAGTTTCTCCAACATAATTATACACATAAGATCTAATTGTTATTTCCTCATTTTTATGAGCTGTTATATTGTATGTGTAAAGAGTTGTTTTAATTTCGTTAACTTTAAGTGTTGTTAAATAGCCTGCATCCTGATAAACTTTACTTCCAGTGTATTCTATGTATACTGGATAACTTCCAACTTCAAAGTTTTCAAGATTTACTGATAGTGTCAAATTTTTACTGCTTACATCATACTGGTTAATTAACACCCCATCAATGTATAAACCTAATCTTCCATCATTAATCATCCGATTTGTGTTGAAGGTTACTGTTTGATTTATTTGTGAAGACTGATATCCAGTCATGTATGGCAAATAAATGCTTAAATCAAGTTTGTCAAGATAAAGCAATTCTTCTGATGTTACATTTGCATAGTACCTGTTTCCAACATATTCAAATGTCAATATTTCTTCATTGTAAATGCTGTCTATAATTAATGAAGGATTTTCTGAGCTTATGTTTTGTGTGCTTATTGGTGAATCTTCATAGTAAACGTTTAGTTTACCGAAGTCCAAATATTCATCATTTGCTTCTATGTTATAATTTACCTTAATTTTATTTTCATCATTAAATTCGTATTGTAAATTAGTTATTGATGTTTCTATCTTGTTTATTGTAAGTGTGGATCTTGCATTCGCATTGTCGTATGTGTTACTTACGCCATAATCAACAAGTATTTCATGAACTCCAGGTTCATAATCTGATGTGTCCAGTTCATAGTTTCCAGAGGTTCTTGAAAGATTTCTTACTCCAACAACATCTTCATCTATAACCCATGTTATTATTCCATCATCCACTCCTTCCGGTTGTGTTGTTACACTTAATTCCACCACATCACCATAGTTACATTCCACATCCTCCGTGTATAATTCTATGGGTTCCAGTTGGGGAGATTTTTTGACCTCTTTACTTTGTGTTTTCTTCGTTATACTTGTTTGTGATGTTTGATTTGTCTTAACACTTTGAATTTTCTTTGGTGTTTCAATCTTAGCTGTGTTTTCCTTCTGAAAATTTTCTTTTACAATACCGGTTGAATGTTCGGTAGCATTTGCCGCACTGGTAGTGTAAGGTCCCAATATTAATACAAAGAATGCCAATATGAATAAACAAAGCATTATCTGATTTGATTTCATTAACATTTACCTCCTGCTATTTTTTTAATGAAGGAGGAGTATCATAAGAAAATGTTAAGCATTATTAGTTAGATCCGATTCTTTTAACTTTTCCGTAATAGCTCCTCCAAATTACATTTATGTAATAAGGTTAAAACAATACAAAATTGACAAAAACATATTAAAGGAGTATAAAGTATTTTGACAACACAATAATAAACAATTGTTAATTAAATTTACCACTAGACTCATTCAACAAAACGAATAAAGAAGTGATGGAATATTATGAAAATTGATTGTTTCAATGAATTGCTTGTTTTGGAAAAAGAGCAAATATTTTTTAAAAATTCTTATAAATGAAGTGATAAAAAATAGTATTATAATAAAGAAAAAAATTAGAATAAAAATTTATGGATGAATTATAATGGAAATTAAAGAAAAAAGAATTCCTGACCAAAAAGTAGCATATGTTCCCCATATTGACAGTTTCAGCAAATTACCCGAATTTATTGAAGAAGTAGGAGAACTCATAGCAGAAAACAACCTGGAAGCAGTAGGATACCCTTACGGATCATATGACAATGACCTTGAGGAACATGCCGAAAATGACCAAATCTTTGAAGTTGGAATGCCCATCAAAGACTTTTATAACGATGGAAAACCAGCAGGAAGACTTGGAAAATTAGGTCTTAAAGAATTAACAAGCCACACAGTTCTTTCCGGAATACATAAAGGATCCCATAAAAACTTTAATGAAAGTGTAAGAAAAATTGTTGATTACGCCCTGGAAAACAATTATGATATTGTTGGTCCAATAACTGAAATTTACTATCCTGCAAGTCCAGGCACTCCAGTTGAAGAAATTAAAACAGAAATCCATTTGCCTGTAATATACATGGGTCCAAAAAGAGATTAAACTCCCAAATTACTATTTTTTAAATTTGAAATAAAAAAAAATGCATAAAAAAAAGTTATGTAGTAATTAATAGAACTTATGTGATTAAATCCTATCTATTAATCAGCTATTTCTAAAAATAAGCTCAGGATTTTAAATTGTGTAGATTATATTTTCCCTTCTTTAGAAAGAATAAAATAAGTATTTAAAATAATTAATATCCAAAATCCTTTGTAATAAAAAAATTTTGGAAAATTATACTATATATTTATTAAATATTTGTAGAGTCTTTCTTAATTAAATTTTAAATACTATATTATTCTCTTATAGCTAATTAACTAATTATATTATTTATCCAATATTATATATAAAATTACTGATTAAATATTATGAATCATAATTAATAATATTAAAAGAAATAAGCACTCCAGATAAGAGATAGAATAATATTAACAACTAATCAGGAAATAAGGATTAAACAATAAATATTTTCAAAAAAGATAATTATCAAAAAAAATGTAATAAAAAACATCATATTAATTATAAAATATTAATAATTAACAAAAAAAAGTTCACTTGAAAAAAAGTTTACAAAAAAGAATAATAAAATGAGTCTAAAGGTTTTATATCTAGTTTCCACCTTTTGTTCTCATGATTTTCATATTACCCATTGCTTCGATGTATTCTACTTCTTTACCTTCAACGATTTCATCTTTTAAATCATCAGGTATTGGTAAGTCAATTGTTTCGAATGTTTCTAAGTCCATGATTTGTACTTCTGCACCCATTAAAGCAATTACTTGTCCTACTCTTTTATCAATAATAGGTACATCCACTTTTGCGTTAACAGGTTTTACTAAACTTCTTTTTTGGTTGTCAAAAATACCTACAGCTTCAATACGTGCTTTTGCTGCTCCATGTTTACCAGGAGATGATGTTGAGATACTGGTAATTTTTGAAGCTTCTCCATCTAATACTAAGTATTTTCCTTGTTTTAAAGTTTTAATTTCTACTACTTTAGTTGCCATTAATTTCCCTCTATTAAATTATTATGATTTATTTTCAAATTATACTATTGTTAAATAACTTCAATTACTATGAAGATTATTCTTTATTAAAATCATGTTAAAAAAATGAATTGTATTACATTGTCATACAATTAGCTATGAAATAATTTATATCATTCCTAATTAATATATGTTTCCAACATTATTTTCTAACAAACATTTTAATAAAAGTAATTATATATAGAATATTTGTATAAGTATAACGAAGTAAGTTATTCATATACATTATAATAATTATACTAACATAACTGCCAAACAACACAATATGGCGGTTATCATAATATTAAATAACAGAATCCATACAGGATTCTCTTTTATTAAATAATAAATCTCAAAAAGAAAAAATAACAACACATAAAAATTTTTTCATCACATCGCTAAAAAAAATAATTATACCTTACAAGAAAATGTAACGTTGTAATCTAATTAAAGGCGATTATTATGACACATAAAAATGCAAAATATCATGATGATGAAGAATATTATTATGTGGTTAAAGATGAACTTACAACAACAAAATATTTAATTCATTCACAAATCAATGCAAAAGGTTTTGTTGAAAAACCTGACGTAGTAGGTGCAATATTTGGACAAACTGAAGGATTACTTAGTGACAGCCTTGATTTAAGAGAACTGCAAAAGACGGGCAGAATCGGCAGAATAAAAGTCGACATGAGCAACAAATCAGGAAAAACCAAGGGCGAAGTAATTATCCCATCAAGTTTAGACAGAATTGAAACCACAATTCTTGCAGCAAGCTTAGAAACAATTAATAGGGTTGGTCCCTGTGAAGCCAGTTTAAGAGTTACAACAATAGAAGACGTTCGGGCAGTAAAAAGACGAACCATCGTTGAAAGAGCAAAAGAATTGTACAAAAACATGATGGAAGAGTTTACTCCTGAAAGTTCCAGAATGATTGACGAAGTTAAAAAGTCAATCAAAGTTCCTGAAATAATTGAATATGGAGAAGACAGATTACCGGCCGGCCCAAATACTCCCACATCAGATGCAATTCTGATAGTGGAAGGAAGATCAGACGTTTTAAACCTGCTGAAATATGGTATTAAAAACACCATCGCAGTTGAAGGAGTCAATGTTCCCAAAACCGTTGCAGAATTAACAAAAGAAAGGACTGTTACAGCATTCCTTGACGGTGACCGTGGAGGAGACTTAATCCTTAAGGAATTGTTGCAAATTGGTGACATAGACTATGTTACCCGCGCCCCACGTGGTCAAGAAGTAGAATATCTTAACAAAGACCAGGTAATTTACGCTCTTAAAAACAAGACCAGCGTAGATAAAATCACCCAACATGCAAATTACAATCATAATCAGCATAACTACCATAAAACCAGAAAAGACATTGATAAAGAAAATGAAATAACTAAAAAAGAATTCAAAACTGAAAACCAGAAAGAGAATTCATTCCAAGACCTAACAGAACAACTCAAAGACCAGCTTGAAAAAGAGATTAAACAAACAGAACATGAAAAACCTAAAGAAGAGACAACACCAGACAACATACCTAAAGATTACACAGCCAACGCTTATTCCAATATTGAAACAAAAGAAAAAGTTTCAGTTGTTGAGAAAAAGCAGAACAAACACATACAAGCGTTGAATGAAATTAAAGGCACGGGTAAGGCAAAATTATTGGATGAAAAGTTCGACACCGTATCGGAACTTAAAGTCGAAACACTCTACAATGAACTTAAAAACCTTGAAACGCCTATTCAAACCGTCATATTTGATGGAATCATTAGCCAACGTTTAGTTGATCTTGCCAAAGAAAAGAATATTGAATGTCTTGTGGCTGTCAAGATGAGTGAAGTTGTAAAGAAACCTGAAACCATAAAAATTATTACAAAATAACCGTTAAGAAAAATTTAAGAAAATAAAGTATTAAATTCTTTCTTAATTTTAACTTTTTTTATAAATTACAAAAAGGAGTGTAAAAATGAGCTTAGAATACTTAGAAGAAATTGAATTTGAAGATCAAATTGAAGATTATATTCTGGAAATGGAGATTCAAAGCTATTCATCAAACACTCTAAAAACATACAGGTCAATCCTAGAAAACTTTCATAATTTCCTTATTGAAGAAAACAAAGTGAAAGATGAAAAAAGTATGTTACGTTCCTTTAAACGATTTCTTCAACACTTGAAAAGAGACAAAGACGTTTCACAAAATTATTTGTATCTTGTAACTGTTGTATTGAAGAAGTTTTTTGAATTTGCAGAGATAAACATTTATCAAGAAATTAAGGCACCTAAGCGTACAAAGTCACTTCCCAAGTCATTGAATGAACAGGAAGTATACAATCTGATTCATGCTAAAGACGACGACTATGATCCAAACAAGTCCAATCCACAGAACATCAGCTGTCTTAGAAATAAAGTAATACTAACTCTCCTGTATTCGACAGGTCTTCGTGTTTCAGAACTTGTAAAACTGGAAACTCGAACAATTGACTACAAGGAACGCACAATTCGTGTTCGCGGAAAAGGAGAAAAAGACAGAATAGTTATCTTTGATGATGAAACTCTGGAACTCATCAAGGAATATTTAAGCAAACGTGGCGTTGAAAATGATTTATTATTCGTTAACCAACGCAATCACATGCTAAGTTCAAGATATATTCAATTAATGATAAAGGAATACGCAGAAAAAGCCAATATTTCAAAGAAAGTAACGCCCCACGTACTTAGACATTCATTTGCAACACACCTGCTGAAGAATGGTGTGGATATCCGTGCTATCCAACAATTACTGGGACACAGCAACTTAAGTACCACACAAATCTATACTAGCGTTGATATGCATACACTTAAAAATGTATACGATGACGCATGGCTTAACAGAGCACACAACGTTAAAACAAACAACAACATTGAAAGTTTAAGTGAATAACCCTTTTACCCACCAACACAATTTTTCAATTAAAATACTGTTTTTTTTAACACTTTAAATCAAAGATATTGGAAGCTAAACCACCAATTATAAAAGAATAACTACAAATAATGATTTAGTAAATTTGAATTAAAAATGAACCTATATCAAAAAGAGTATATATTTTAATAAAGTAATATTTAAATGGCTTTGAATTTTAGCAAAGTTAACACAAAATATATACTAAAAAATATTAGCTTATATTTATTTAATTAATTAGAGGTTATTTTATGCCTATAACAATAAACAATGAAAAGATTGAAGAGATTCAATTGTCATGGTACTCATGGAGAAATAATGCAAGTACATTAACTATGGTATTGTTATCATTTATTTTTGCATGTTTTACTGGATTAATGGCACAAGTATCTCTTATAATCCCATGGAGTCCAGTACCAGTTACTTTCCAAACATTTGCCGTATTACTGGCAGGTGTTTTCCTAGGTAAAAAATATGGTGGATTCAGCATGATTCTTTATATGTTGCTGGGTATCATTGGAATACCATGGTTTGCAGGTATGACCTATGGTTTAAATATTTTATTCACAGCCAACTGTGGATACCTAATTGGATTCATATTTGCTGCAACATTTATTGGATACGTCTTTGATAATTTTGTAAATGCTAGAAAACCTATTCAAAGTGTGATAATATTGACAATAGCCAACTTTGTATTTATTTACATTCCTGGTTTAGTTACTTTATATTATACAATGTTAGGTCATAATCAAGCATTAACAATTACAGAATTATTAATTATGGGTTTAATTCCATTCATCATTGGTGATTTAATAAAAATTGCCATAGCATCAGGAATAACCGTATCCATCCTACCAAAAGAAGAATAATTCTTCTTTTAATTACCCCTTCCTTATCAATACCTCCCTAATAGTATAAAACCTGTGTCTATTTTTAAAACTATTATAAATAAAAAAGATTGATTCAAATATATTGTATTAAAATAAAATACATTTAAATACATAGTATTTACAAATAATTAATTGTAACTATATTTCAAAATGGAAAGTTTATATTGATATGATTAAGAGAAGTTTAAAAATAAATAATCAATTAAAAAACACTGCATGTGAAGTATTATAGTTACAATACGAATATGTATCAAAAAGTAAATAAAAATATGTGACAAATTAGCTAATCAGATACTACACACTTATATTAACAGTTTATACCCTCCGGGAAAACTTCTCTTAAAAAAACATTTTTAAGAGCCTTTTTAAAAATAACAACTAGCTGTCGAACAACAAATAAACTGTTAATATATTATTTACTACAAGAAGAAGATGAGGGGGTTTAAATTCCTCCTACATTATTCTTTATAAAAGAACTCATTTTTACAAAATTTTTTACTATTTTTCTATAAAAATTCTTTATACTAATTACTTAACAACATTTTAATAAAGGCATCCGCCAACTAAGAATATTGAAAATACCTAGAATAATTCAATAAAAAAACAATAAATCCTGCAAAATAAACAAAGATTACATCAATTTAATAATATGAAATAATGAAAAATATAAAAAAAATAAAGTTACATGTACATGTATTAAAAAAAAGTAGTGTAAAATTATAATTTTACACCCATATCCAATTGCTCAGTTAACTCCTTATACCTATTACGAATAGTAACCTCAGTAACACCGGCAATATCAGCAACATCACGCTGAGTTTTACGTTCACCAAGAATTACACTGGCAATGTATAAAGCAGCTGCAGCAACACCAGTAGGTCCACGACCACTGGTAAGACCATTATCCATGGCCTGATTAATAATTTCAATAGCCTTAGACTGAACAACACCAGAAAGATTTAATTCACTGGCAAACCTAGGAACATAATCAATAGGTGATGTTGGAGGAAGCCTAATATGCAATTCCCGAGTAAGGAATCTGTAAGTTCTACCAACTTCTTTCTTACTGACCCGTGAAACATCTGCAATCTCATCAAGAGTACGAGGGACCTTACAACGTCGACATGCAGCATATAATGAAGCTGCAACAACACCCTCAATACTACGTCCACGAATCAACTTGTTTTCCACAGCATTTCTGTAAACGACAGATGCTGATTCACGAACAGATCTAGGAAGCCCAAGTCTGGATGAATCACGATCCAATTCACTTAAAGCAAAAGCAAGGTTACGTTCAGTAGCACCACTAATTCTGATTTTACGTTGCCATTTTCTTAGCCTATACCATTGAGCCCTATTTCTTGCAGGAATATCCCTACCATAAATATCCTTGTTTCTCCAATCTATCATCGTGGATAAACCCTTATCGTGAATTGTGTAAGTAATAGGTGCACCTACACGGGTACGTTTATCCCTTTGTTCATGATCGAAAGCTCTCCATTCAGGACCCATATCCACAATGTTATCATCAATAACCAAACCACAGGAAGCACAAACAACTTCACCACGTTCATGATCATTGATTAGTTTAGTAGAACCACATTCCGGACAGATAGTTTCCATTTTCTCCATTTCAGCAACATCTTCTTTCATTTGCTCTTTTTCGGAGATACCGTTTAATTCATCAAGTTCTCTTTCAATTTCATCAGAATCAGTTGTATCAATCTTAATAATTTCTTCAACATCCAAATCTGAGTTAGACATTAATTCAATATCATCATCGGAACCCATCACATCAGCACCCATGGAATCCACCATGAAATCCTTCAATTCATCCGGGGTACTGGAATCACCATCATCACTAATGTCATCACGGAAATTGTCCATAATTTCTAGTAACGGATTAGGTTGTTTTTTAGAATCAGAAGACTTTTTGGAAGTTTCTTCTTCATCAGATCCCTTTTTCTTTCTAGGTCTACCCGGACCTCTCTTAGCAGTAGATGTGGAAGTTTTAGAAGAAGCCTTATCTGATTTTTTAGGCCTGCCAGGTTTACCTTTCTTAGTAGTTGTACTGGAAGATTCGGATTTTTTAGGCCTTCCCGGTTTACGTTTAGGTTTATCTTCTTCTGCTGATTTTTTGTTTTTACTTTTTGGAGGTCTTCCAGGTCCCCGTTTTTTAGGAGGTTCTTGTTTCTCAAGAATAGTAGTTTTATGCTTATCATCATCAGCAATATTTTCCACTTGTTTTTTCTTAGTTTTTCTAGGTCTTCCAGGTCCACGTTTAGACTTAGTTACTTTAGGTTGAGAAGATTCATCAGAACCAACTTTAGACGTTTTAGATTCTTTTGTTTTGGACTGTGCTTTTGTTGATTTAATTTTGTTTTTAGAATCGGATTTTTTTGACCTTACATCTTTTTTCACTGATTTACGAGGTCTACCTAATCGTTTTTTTCTTTTTAGAATTCCTGCCATTATTTCTCCTCCTTCTCTTATTTTGCGGTGATAAATATACTTTTTCACCAGGATTTGCCTTAGAAAATTTATTACTAGTCTTTATAGAAATATAAGGCTTTTTAGTGCTTCCAAAAATATCAGAAATCTTACCTATAGCCTTCCCATTCTTATTTACAATTAAAGAGCCTATCCTGGGAGTCTTATTAGAAGGTACTATTAATTTATTTGTACTTGTAACATGACTAATAATACCAAGTTCATTCAAATTAGAGCTATTTCTTGTCATAATCTTCGCATAAATTTTTAATTAATTAAAATAATTTTTTACAATCTTAAAATAATTAATTAATAAAATTAGACTTCTATTTAGGAGTTTAAAGTTATTTTACGATTTTGGTGATTATTTTAACTAACATTTTAATTATCAACTATTATTTTAATAGAGATTTATAGCTTTTATATATACTTAACTAACTTATAATAAACTATATAACAATCATCATATATATACTTTTGGATATCTTTAAATACTATTTAAATATTATATAAATAGTTTAAAAAAAATAATTAAACAATAAGTAAAATAGTTTTTATATGAAAACAATCCTATAAATTAAAATTTTTTACAAAAACATAAAAAAAAATAAAATTATCCCCATACAACATCCTATAAAGCATATAAAAGAAAAAAAAGAATAATTTATAGAATAAAAATTAAAATAAAACTTATAATATAACAATAAATAAGAAATAATTTCAAGTTAAAAGAAACAACAAACAATCAAACAGACACAAATAATAATTAAAAAGACAAATATACATAGAACAAAACAAGTACGAGGTCTGATTAAAAATGAAAAATAGAGAAATAATTAAAAATTCAATATTATTTCCAATACGAAAATATAAAGAATTTGCGCTAATAACCCTACTGTTCATATTAGTAGAAATAATCCAAAAATATTTCCAACACCAACCATACCACGACATTGCAATAATACCATCATTCCTCATATTTATAATACTGCCACTACTTGTTCTTGGAATCAATCTACAAATAATATTCCATATAATAGGTAAAAAAAGTGGTTCACCCAAGTTATCATTAAAAAAATCATTAAAAGAAGCAACACATGATGTTTTACTTGAATTATATTATTACCTGTTAACAATACTGATAACAATCATACTTGTTATACCAACAGGAATTTTCAACAATTACCATGAAATACCAGCCCAACTAAATAATATAACAATAGAACTAGAAGAAATCAATGTTATAGAAATAATTGGCGGATTACCTAATTTAACAGATCTATATTATTCACACACAATCCAAATTTGTTTAATAATATTTATAGTCATATTAACAATACTATTCTCAATGTGTACACTAGGAAAAATTGACATGGAAATAAATCATAATTTCAAACAAGCATGCAACATCAAATATATCCTCAGTCTAATAAAAAAAATAGGAATATTAAAATATATCGAATTCCTAATACTAGTCACTATAATATGTGTAATAGTAGCAAACATAGTATATGTTCTAAAGTCTTCTCCAAATATCGGAAGTTTTTTATCAGCATTTCTAGAATCATTCTCATTAGTCTTCTTCCTCAACTCATTTGCACAATTATACCCAAAATAACATATCCATATCCCCCACCCTTTTTTTAGTTTAAAAAATCAAGAATAATTTATTAACGTTAAAACAAGTAAAAAAACAGATAAAAATAATTAAAAGCTTAACAGACCGCGTTGAAAAAATAATAAAAAGAATAAAATAATTATAAATCTAAAAGATTATCAAGACGCTTATTGTCATTAACAACCTTATCAAAAAGTTCATTCTCAAAGTCAAGAATTTTAGAAACCTCTAACAAAACATCATCCAATTTATCCTGAGGTATGACAACAACACCATCAACATCCGCAACAACAAAGTCACCAGACTTTACAACAAGATTACCAACAAATAAATCAGAATCCATAACACCCCCATTAGAAGCAAAACCTGCACAACTACAAATTCTGGAAGAAAATACAGGATACTCCAATTTACGAATACCAACAGTATCCCTAGAAGCACCAACAATAATAGTAGCAGCTACACCATGACACAAAGCAGACTGGGAAGCAAGCTCGCCCCAAATAGCATAATCCTCATCAGAACACTTAATAAATAAAATTTCACCAGGATTACATTCATAAATAGCCTTAATGCCAGTACCCCAATCAAAAGAACTGGTTTCAACAGTGCGAATAAAACCACAAACAGCAAAATCATCACAAACAGGTTTAACACCAGAAACCAAACCTGAAAAACCATACAAACTCTTCAAAGCATCAGAAACATTGTCACTACTGGCAAAATCCAATAAATTATCAGCACTAAGCTTCAAAGGAACATCAATATCCTCATCAACATTACCCTTATTATTAAAATGTAAAATATTGTTAGGAGTAATTTTTCCTCTAGACATAACATATCACCATAAAAAGAAAAAGCAATCAATCCTGAGGAGTTGTTACCTCTTCAACCAACTTATGACCAGCAACAACCTCATCAACACTATGGACCGAAGCCCCATAATGCTCAATAGCCTCTCGAATAACCTCATAATTAAGATCAGAACCTTCCATAGTAATTTTAACATTTTCGGTTTCCTTATCAATCTCCATAAGAGTAATATTCACACCATCAACACCATCAAGACTACTTAAATACAAAGCAAAAGATGGTAACGAAGGAGTATGCGGTTTTAAAATATCCAAAACAACTCTAATCAATGCATTATCCATATGTATATAAACCTCCAAAAAAATTGAATCATAACTAATAATAATTTGTAACTAATAACTGATATAATTAAAATAAAAAAAAATAAAGAATAAAAAAAAATCTACCTTAAATACATGAAAGCAATCCAAACAATAACAAAAATAGCTATAACAGCATATAAAATTCTTTTCTGCTTAACTACCTGTTTCTGCTTAATCTGAAATTTTTCCTGACACTGATCAGAACAAAAAGATTCAGACATAGGAATAGGCTTACCACAAATTGCACAATGTCTATGAGCTTCAACAACCATAAAAAAATACCTCCAAAAAATTTAATCAGATATCAAAGTACCAATAGGCTCAGAAATTGCTAACTTAACATTATCCGGATTATTACCATTCAAAATAACCGTCTTAATACCAGAACGCCTAATAATCTCAATAGCAGTCTTATCAATAAACTCATAAGTACCTGCCTTAGTCTCATTACCAGAAACAATCTCCATCAACTTATCAGTAGAAACCTCACTAAACATCACAGCATCATCAAACTTATTAGGATCCTTATCAAACAATCCATCCACACTAGTAGCATTAATAACCAAATCAGCACCCACATACTCGGCAAGAATACTGCCAACAGCATCAGTACTATGAGCAGGCTCAGTACCACCCATAATAATAATCTTACCAGTAGCAGCAAATTCTAAAGCTTCTTGGAAATTAACAGGAATAGCAGGATAAGAACAATCCTTAAGAGCTAATTGTAAAAGTCTAGCATTAATTCTAGTAACTTGAATACCAATCTCATCACAAATAGACTCACTTTCACCCATATCACGAACTACACCAATATAATCACGAGCAGGTCTACCACCACCCACAACAATAAAAACCTCATGATTCTTATTAATATCACGAATTACCTTAGCATAATCCTCAAACTTCTTATAATCATATTCCTTAAGTAAAATTGATCCACCTATTGTAATTACTATTCGCATTAATAGTCTTCTCCATAATCTAATTAAAAAAAATACTTATTAATAATAATTTATCTATAAATTAATTGATATATTTAACGAAAAAAAAGACAAGAAAAAAATAGAAAAATACTAAAATAAACAAAAACAAAAATAACAATATTAACTATTTTAGAAATTTACAATGATTGGATAGAATAAAAATGAAAAATTAACAAACACATGACCCATAAAAATAAATAATCCCCCAAAAAAAAATATCCAATAAATAACTATAATAAACTCACAACAAAATTTTATGGAGGTATAAAATGAGTGAAGTATCATCAAAGGAAATGTATGAAGTTAAAAAAACCCTCAAAGAATTAGCAAACAAAAAAGGAAGAGGAACAGAACTAGTAAGTGTATACATCCCACCAGATAAACAAATCAGTGATGTAAGAAAACAAATGGTAGACGAAATAGGACAAAGTTCAAACATCAAAAGTAAAACTACAAGAAACAATGTGCAAGCCGCAATAAGAGTAATAATAGAAAGAACAAAACTATACCCAACTGCACCACCAAAAGGGTTGGTGATGTTCGTAGGAATGATCCCAAAAGGTGGACCTGGAACAGAAAAAATGGAAACCTACATCTTTGAACCACCAGAAACCGTACAAACCTACATATACCACTGTGACAGCCAATTCTTCATCGATCCTCTAAAACAAATCATAGAATACAAAGAAGTATACGGAGCAGTAGTACTTGACAGAAAAGAAGCAACAATTGCAACAGTAAGAGGAAAAAGAATAGACATAGTTAAAACACTTACAAGTGGAGTACCTGGAAAACACAAAGCAGGAGGACAATCACAGAGAAGATTCGACAGAGTAATTGAACTTGCTGCACACGAATTCCTAAAACGTATCGGAAGATATGTGGACGAATCATTCCTCCCCCTCAAAGACGAACTAAAAGGAGTACTCATAGGAGGCCCCGGACATACTAAAAATGACTTCGTCGATGGAGACTACCTACACTACGAAATTAAAGAAAAAGTAATAAACATAGTAGACACATCCTACACTGGAGACTTTGGAATAAGAGAAGTACTGGATGAATCAGCTGACACACTCGAAGAAATGGACATAATGAAAGAGAAGAAACTCATGAGAAAATTCCTAACAGGACTCATATCAGATAGTGGACTTTCATCATACGGAGAAAATGAAGTAAGAACAAACCTACAAATGGGAGCAGTAGAAACTTTACTTATCTCAGAAAACCTAAAAACCAACAGACAAACATACGAATGCCAAGCATGTGGAACATTAGATACAATTACAACAAAACAACATCAAAAAGCACCAGAAAAACAATGCCCTAACTGTGGCGACTCAATGAAAATAATAAAAACACAAGAAACAGCTGAAGAACTAATAGAACTAGCAGATGAAGTAAACACAGATGTTGAAGTAATCTCCATAGAAACAGAAGAAGGAACACAATTAGATAAAGCATTCGGTGGAATAGCCGGATTATTAAGATATAAAGTAAATTAAAACCTAAACTCCAAAATCCTACCCCTTTTTTTAAAAATAATATTAATCAAAAAAGAATAGTACGAGAATTCTATTGCTATCAAATTCTCATAAATTCCATACTATGAACCGTGAACTGCAAATTAATGCTTTCTACCGTAATACAATAAATAAGTCATGACTTAGTAATAGCAAAAATATTACATTACGATAGACAAAACCCCAAGTTCCTTAGGTTGCGTGGGGAAGGGACCCCCCACATGGTCTCAAGTCAGCGGCCGTGTGCTTCTTATAAAAAGATTCTTAGGTTATGTTCCCGTCAGACAATAATTAATATTAAAGTCCCTTTAACAAATAACTAAGCTATCCCCCGGACACCCCAGGTTAGAACAGGAAAAAAATCCTGCTCAAATTATATTATATGATAACTTATTTATATATTTTATGGAAATTGTTTAAAAAAAAATAAAAAAATATATAAAAATAACAATAAAATAAAAAATAATATTAAAAAAATTAAAAAAGAAAAAAAATTAAAAAATAAACAATGATAAAAAAATAAAGTAAAATATAAAAATATAAATAATAAAATAACGCCGAGAATGGGATTCGAACCCATGTGGGCAAGCGCCCACCGGATCTCAAGTCCGGCTCATTACCTGGCTTTGATATCTCGGCATAAAAAAAATAAGTTACTATTAAGTCTATTACAATTTATGAACGTAATAACTTATATAGTTTTTGATGTAATTATGCTTTAAGTTCAATTTCAATACTTACATTATCAGGAACATTAACTTTCATTACTTGTCTCATAGCTCTTTCATCAGCTTCAATTCCAACAAGACGTTTATGAATTCGTAATTCCCATTTTTCCCAAGTAGCTTTTCCTTCTCCATCAGGACTTTTTCTGGTTGGTACTACTAATTTTTTTGTTGGTAATGGGATAGGACCTGATAAGTCAACACCAGTTCTTTCTGCAATTTGTTTTAATTGATTACAAACATCTGCGATTTTTTCTGGGTCGGTTCCTGTTAATTTAATTCTAGCTTTATTCATTAAATGTCTCCCTAATAAATATTCCAAAATCGATTCATAAAATTAACTAACATATATTCAAATGTCATATACCTTAGAAAATAATATGCTAAAATGATAAAAATTAGTTAACATGAGTCGATTAAAAAAAATTTATAAGTAAAAATTAATTTACTTATTTTGCAACGGTAATGTCAATACACATACCTGCTGCTACGGTTTGACCCATATCACGGATAGCGAATCTTCCCATGTGAGGGATTTCTTTGATTTTTTCAATTACCATAGGTTTGGTAGGTTTGATTGTTACGTAAGCTGCATCTCCAGTTTTAAGGAAGTCTGGGTTTTCTTCTTTAGGTTGACCAGTTGCTGGATCTAATTTTGCATCTAAGGATAAGAAAGTACATGCAACTTGTGATGTGTGTGCGTGGAATACAGGTGTGTAACCAACTGTGATAACACCAGGGTGTTGTAATACAACAATTTGTGCTTTGAATTCTTTTGCAACACTAGGTGGGTTTTTGGTTGTTCCAGCTACGTCTCCACGTTTAATATCGTTTTTACCTACACCTCTTACGTTGAATCCAACATTGTCTCCAGGTTCTGCTTTGTCTAATACTTCGTGGTGCATTTCAATAGATTTTACTTCACCAGTTACTCCAGCTGGTTCAAATGCTACTGTTTCTGCTGCGTTTAATACACCAGTTTCGACTCTTCCTACAGGTACTGTACCTACACCAGTAATGGAATATACATCTTGAATAGGTAATCTTAAAGGTAAGTCGATTGGTTTATCTGGTTCTTTGAATAAATCTAATTCTTGGATTAAAGTGTTACCTTTGTACCATGGAGTGTTGGATGATTTTTCAGTTATGTTGTCCCCTTCAAATGCAGATAATGGGATGAAAGGTACTTCTTTAGGGTTGAATCCGATTGTTTTGATTAAGTTTCCTACTTCATCTTTTAATTCGTTGTATTTGTCTTCAGAGTAGTCTACTAAATCCATTTTGTTAATAGCAACAATAATTTGGTTGATACCTAATGTTCTGGATAAAAAGATGTGTTCTTTTGTTTGAGGCATTACACCGTCGTTTGCTGCTACAACTAATACAGCTGCGTCTGCTTGTGAAGCACCTGTAATCATGTTTTTAACAAAGTCACGGTGTCCTGGACAATCTACTACAGTGTATTCGTATTTTTGTGTTTCGAATTTTTCGTGAGCGAGGTCGATAGTTACTCCTCTTTCTCTTTCTTCTCCGAGTTTGTCCATAACAAATCTGAATTTGTCTTCTCCTTCATCTAATTGTTGTTCTGCAATTGCACCTGATAATAATAAAAGGTGTCCTACTAATGTTGATTTACCGTGGTCTACGTGACCAATTACTGCTAAATTCATGTGAGTTTTATCTTTTGCCATTATATTTCCTCCATATATAAAACATGTATTTGAATATAATCTATAAATCAAGTACTATTATTTTATAATAGTGTGATTTATAAGTGTTAGCAAGCCGATTGCTAGATGTATTTATCTAGAGAACGTCCTCTAACTTGTAATAAAGAAATATATTGTACTTTCGTACTACAAAGAAATATAACAGGGAATAGTTTGTTATATTCCCTTGTAAATAATGTATTTCTTCTTTATTATCTTTATTTACACTATAATTTAAAAAATAATCTAAATTACAGTATGAAATTTAGAATTATAATAATTATATTAATTAAAGTTTATGTTGTTTGTTACTTATATACTTTACTATTAATTGTTTTAAAAAAAAGAAAGGTGAAGATGTTTACTTATCCTAAGTAATGATCAGGTCCATATGGTTCAGGACTTAATCCTTTTCTTTCACGAATTTCTTTTACGATTTGATTTTGTAATTCTCTAGGAATTCTTTCGAAACCAGAGTTTTCAGTTGACCAGATACAACGTCCTTCTGCTGCAGAACGAATATCTCCTGCAAATCCGAACATTTCTGCTACTGGTACTTTGGATTCGATTGTGGACATGTCTCCTTCTTGACCCATTTCTACAATTTGTCCTCTTCTGTTTTGGATTTCACGAGTTGCTGCACCCATGTAATCTTGAGGTACACTTATGTATACTTTTTGCATTGGTTCCATTAATGTTGGTTGTGCTAACATTATTGCACCGTATAGTGCTCTTCTGATAGCAGGTAATATCTGTGCTGGACCTCTGTGTACTGCGTCTTCGTGGAGTTTTGCATCCATGAGGTTAACTCTTATTCCCATTGCTTTTTCGTTTGCTAATGGTCCGCTTTCAAGTGCGCTTTCAAATCCTTCTAAGAGTAATTCTTTAATTTCTGCTAAATATTGGATACCACGTGTTTGATTTACAAATACACAATGTTTGTATACGTCCCATACACGTTTTGCATCGTCTTTATCCATTCCAGCTTCTTGGAATACTTTAGCTTCTTCTTTACCTTTTACTCTTCCTTCTTCAATTATTCCTTCATTGATTGCTTCCATTAAATCATCAGATAATGGTTCAATGTCAATGTAGAATCTGTTGTGTTTGTTAGGTGATTTACCTTCTACGTTTGTAGCTGTTCCACCAATGGTTTCTCTGTATACTACGATAGGTTCTGAAGTTTCTACTTCTACACCTTTTTCGTTGATTCTGTAAATCATAACTTCTAAGTGTAATTCACCCATACCAGCTAACAAGTGTTCACCTGTTTCTTCGTTAATTTCTACTCTGATTGTAGGGTCTTCTTTACTTACTTGTCTTAATACTTCAATAAGTTTTGGTAAGTCTTTTGTGTTTTTAGCTTCTACAGCAACTGTTACTACTGGTTCAGATATGTGTTCTAAACTTTCGAATGGTGCAATGTTGTGATCTGCATCTGTAATGGTTTCCCCTGCAACTGCTCCTCTTGCACCGGTAATTGCTACAATGTTTCCTGCTGGTACTGCATCGGTGTTGATTCTTTCTGGTCCCATATATACTCCTACTTGTTGGGTTCTTGCTTTGCTCATTGAACCTACGAAGAATATTTCTGAACCTTTTTCGATTGATCCACCGTATACACGACCGGTTGCTATTTCACCTGCGTGTTTATCAATACTTACATCAGTTACCATTACTGCTAATGGGCTTTTTGAATCAGTACTGATCATTCCTTGTCCTTCTACACTTTCGATGTCTCCAGACCATACTTTAGGAATTCTGTATGCTTGTGCAACTTTTGGACTTGGTAAATGTTCTACTACCATACCTAAGATAACTTCTTCAATTTTAATTTTTTGTGCTAATTCTTTTTGGTTATCTTCGTTACAGTATTGAATAATGTCTTTGAATGTTATTCCAGTTTTTTGCATATGTGGTACGTTGATACCCCAGTTGTGGTATGCTGAACCGAATGCTACTGAACCATCCATGATGTCTACTTTCCAATCATCTTTGAATTGTTCTGGTGCCATGTTTTTGATGAGCTTGTTTACACTTGCAATGATTTTGAGGAATCTGTTTTGTAATTCGGCATCATCTAATTTTAGTTCGTTGATTAATCTGTCTACTTTGTTAATAAATAGTACTGGTTTTACATTTTCTTTTAATGCTTGTCTGAGTACTGTTTCTGTTTGAGGCATTACACCTTCTACTGCACATACAACTACTACAGCACCATCTACTGCCCTCATTGCACGTGTTACGTCTCCACCAAAGTCTACGTGTCCTGGTGTATCGATGAGGTTGATGAGGTATTCGTTATCATCGTATCCGTGTACCATTGAAACGTTTGCTGCATCGATGGTAATACCTCTTTCCTGTTCTTGTTCATCGAAGTCTAAAAGTCTTTGATCTCCAGCTAATTCAGCAGAAATCATACCAGCACCTGCTAAGAGGTTGTCGGATAATGTTGTTTTTCCGTGGTCAATGTGTGCTACAATACCAATGTTTCTGATGTAATCTGGTTCATACATTAACTCTTTAATTTTATTTACCATTTGATCTCTTCGACTCAAATAAATCACCTAAATAGTATAATATCTTAATTGTTTAATTTGTTTAATAATTAATCGTTTTATTTAAAAATATAAAGAAAATAGAAAGATTAAAATCTAGTGTGCGGATCTTGCTACTCTTTCTTTTTCTTCTTTTTTCTGTAGAGCATAGCTTCTTGAATCTTCATCTGCTGCCAATAATATTTCATCAGCTAAACATTGTGCTGCTGATTTAGTGTTTTTGAATGCAGATTGCATTGCTCCTTGAGTTAAAAATCCTAATGAGAGATCTACTCTTCTTTGTGGTGCTATATCTACTGCTATTTGATATCCTATACCACCGTATTTGATACGAGTAGTTTCTTCTCTAGGTGCTGTGTTTTCAACAGCTTTTACTAAAACTTGTACAGGGTTTTCGTTTGTTTTTTTGTTGATAATTTCTAAAGCGTCTTCAACTATTGAGTATGCTTTATTTTTTTTACCACTGTTTCTTTCAGTTCTCATTATTTTGTTCATGAGTCTTTCTACGATTGATACTTTTGATTTTGCGAATTGTCTTTTTACGTGACGTCCCATTGTGTGAGGCACTACAATTTCATCTAAGCATACGTAGTTTTGTAATCCCATATCTTCTACTGTAACTTCTGTTACATCCCATTTGTCGAATAATTTGAAGCTCATATTAATTAAATCTCCTTTTGAATAAATTACCTACCTTACTGGTTTTTCGATTTTTCCACTTACCATTTCAGATAAAGCTACGTTGTTTACTTTTGTAACTTTCCATCTTACTCCAGGAATATCACCCATGGACCTACCTGATGGTCCTCCAATTCCTTCAATCATTACTTCATCGTGTTCATCAATAAAACCAATTGCTCCATCACCTGGTGCAAATGCGGTAATTTGTTTTCCGTTTTTAATTAATTGAACTCTTACACATTTTCTGATTGCAGAGTTAGGCTGTTTTGCTTCAATACCTACTTTTTCAATTACAATTCCTCTTGCTTGAGGTGATCCTTCTAATGGATCTGCTTTTACGTTTAATCCGAGGGTTTTACGTTTGTATTGTGTGTCTTTCCATCGGAAATTTTGTCTGTTATCTTTTAATTTTTTTGCTGCGTATAATCCTGGCAAATTTATTCCTCCATTTATACTTATAGTTTTTTCTATTCTAAGTTTTTTTAATTAGTATATCTACATGCCTTACACGATGAAAATGCAAGTTGTAGTACTAATAGTAAATTATGAATTTTACGTGAAATAATTCACATACTTATCATTATAGTTTTTAGTATCAACTGAGTTTCTTTAAGAATTTAGGATGATAAAATAATAGAAAATTTTGTTAATCCCAAATGTTAATCATAAAAATGGTTATTTTATGATAATATTACTAATTCCAAATTGTCTTTTAGCAAATTGTCTAGCTCGCTGGATATTATGACCATTTTTACCAATAGCATTACGTTTATCCTTTGAGTCGACATCCAAGGTGGCGATTTTATTACCATTAGCATCTGTTGAAAATTCTATTGAATTTATAGTTGCTGAGGATAATAAATTTTTTATAAATTCGCCGGGATCGTCGGAGTGTTCAATAATTTCAACACTTCTATCGACAGATTTTTGCATCTTAGCAATAGTACTTCCACGTTTTCCTATTGCCAATCCCATTTCTCCTTTTTTTACCAAAAAAGTAACTTTATTATGTTCGTCATCAACAATGCAGTCTTTAACCATTGCGTTTGTTATAGTTTCAAACAAACCAATATATCTGATTTCATTGATTGTGAACTTGACGGACATAGTATCTATTTACTCCTTAAGCTCTAATATATTAGAGTCTCCAGGTTCCTGTATTACTAGAACTGATACTGTGAATGGTTTTCCACAGATAGAACCTAGTTCTACGCTAGAACCATCAAATACATGTACTGGTATTTCGGATAATTTTGAATAAACTTCAATATCCTCTTTTAAAGTTTTAGGAGCATTCGCTGCGAGTACAACCAATTCTCCATTACCAAGTTTAATTGCTTGGATTGATTTATTGGATCCTAATATAACCTTTCCAGTATCTACGGCTACACGTATCCCTCTTTCTATATCCATTTAGTGCCTCCTTAATTTAATTCTTTCATATTAATACCAACAGACCCCGTACCATGAGGTATTGGTTGTCCAACAATAACATTCTCAATTATACCTGTGAGTTGATCAACTTCTCCACGAATACTGGCATTAAGCAAATGTTTTCCAGTTTCTTCAAAAGCAGCTCTTGCTAGAACACTAGATTTCTCACCACTAATACCATGTCTTCCAATAGATTTTACAACACCATCAGAAGTCATCATATCAGCAACTAACATAATATGTCTAATATCTACACTAAGCCCCTGTTCTTCCATGGTTGTGTATAACTCATGGATAATAGCATTTCTTGCAGCTTCAATACCAAGAACTTTTTCTATCTCAAATATATCATTGGTTGTTGTTTTAACAATATCAACACCAGGTATTTTAAGAATAGCTCCGATATTAGAACCTTCGGTGTGTATTACCCATTCATTTTGTTCATGACGGATAACTACTTTACCGATACCTTTAACACCACTAATCTGAAGATCTCTGATTTTATCAGCAAGTAATCTTAATTCTCGAATACCTTGTTGAATTTTTTCTTCATCATTAGAAAATGTGGTTTCAAAACTCAGTAAATTATTATTTATTGTTACCTGT
>JAFRMD010000152.1 GCA_017430835.1 Methanosphaera sp. | reverse complement strand
TAATCTCCATTGTTCTATTTCTTTGAGGAATTCCTCATCTATTTCAGTTGTTCCTTTTTTATCATGTTTAACATTATTTGCATAACTATCAAACTTACCACTTAGAACTGCTTCTTTACTGAATATGTTGTATATTTCGTCCCATTTATCAATGTAATCTGTATATTTGTAGTATTTTATTCTTCCTATACTTGCACTTTGACTTTTATCTGGTTTTATGGTTGTATCATATATAGCAAGTTCTTGAAAATCGGTTAAAATACATAATGGTAATTTAGCACTCCACCCATATCTTCTTACTTGGAAAGCATGTTCTTTGTCATTTGCTATATCTCGGCTTGGTTTTTTGGCTTCTACAAAGAATATTCTTTCTCCACCTAATCTAAAAGAGTAGTCTGGTGCTTTTGTCTTTTTTCCTACTTTTATTGAGTCTTCAAATACTACTTCTCTGAATCTTGCACTTAATCCTTCATTTCTTACATTCCATCCTAGTTCTTCAAAGAATGGATTTAAAAATTTTACTTTTGTGTTTTCTTCATCAAAAATATCTGGATTAGTATATTCATGTTTATTTTCTTTAAAATCTTCGACTAAATCTATAATTTTTTGTGGTGCGGACATATACATCTCTCTGTTTAATATGGTAGTCTTACTTTGTATGAATATAAATAATTATATGTTTTTAATAGCATATATTTAATGAATTAACAAAATAGTTATAACAGTGAAAATATAATTTAAAAAATATAATGTAAGATATAAATTGGCTACAACTTATAACCAATCAATAGTATTTAAATTATTGTGAGTTATTTTCTGTTTTTTTAAGAAGTTATCAAATATAGTGCTCAAAAAGAGATAGATTGAAAATAAACAATAATAGAGAGGAATGATTTCTTTTTTAGTAATCTTTTTCAAATAGGGAATACATATGTAACATTATGATTGAAACAATTTTTTATTTTAAATGGGAAATTTTTCTGATACAATTCATGCAAAGTAATTTTCCTGGTTTCGTGTTTGATTTTTTTAAAATTATAGCTGAGGTAGTTTCTAAAAATGTCCTTGCATTGATATTCATTTCAATTTATTTAGCATATAACAAGGAATGGGGCAGATTTACCTTGCTTTCGTTGGGTGTGGCTGGTGTGTGCTGCGAATTTGTTAAGCTTAGTGTAGCACGTTTAAGACCATATGCTGTTGTGGACAATATTAAGTGTATTTATGCCAATGTAGCTGGTCAAGATCCTTTAAATTTTAAAATCCAAGGATATTCATTACCAAGTGGGCATACAATGATGGCAACTAACTTGTTTTTGGCCATTCCAATATACATTAGAAATAATTTATATATTGCTATTGGATTGATTGGAGTTTTGATTGTGGCATTGTCAAGGGTTGGATTAGGTGTTCACTTTCCGACAGATACTATTGCCGGTTTCATAATTGCTTTGGTGATAATCATTATATTATCCCGTATTTTCGACATGATTGAAAATAGAACATACATATATTTAGGAATTATAGTGCTGTCTTTGATAGGAATTATATTCTGTCCTACAATAATCTATATTAAATATGTAGCATTAGCTATAGGAATTTCATCAGGTTTTCTTGTTGAGGAAAAATATGTCAACTTCGAAAACCCTAAAAGTAGAAGGGATGGAATAGTTAGACTTGTAGGAGCAATCATATTGTTTGCCTTGCTTTTTGTCTTAATCCCAAAGCTTGCTGGAAACGGTGATTTAATTTCATGTATCAAGTATTCTTTATTTACATTTATAATACTTGCAATATACCCTTTAACTTTTAAAAAAATTGATAAAAATGGATAATCAAATCCATTTAATCAACTTAATTTTTTTTTGATATTAACTCTTAGTAATATAAATTCTTAAAGACATATCTATAAGTTATTTTTAGTATGTTTCATCCATACTTTCTTGTTATCATTAGTTTTTTGTTGATTATCTGCCATCACACCCACTAATTTATGAGGCACATACAATTGTTCCAGATAATCTATATCTTCCTTTGAAAGTTTTAAATCAACACTATCTGCTGCACCATCTACATGATGTTTCTTTGTAGCACCAACTATAGGAGATGTAACCTTAGATTCTAACCAATTAAGAGATACTTCTGTCATTGTAACATCATATTTGTTTGCTAATTCATTTACTCGTTCAATTATCTTATTATCTTCATCAATGGTTGAATCATATTTGGTTTTAGCATATTGATCTTCTTTTAAACGTTTTGATTGAATATCAGGTAATCTGGAAAGTCGGCCTGATGCAAGTGAACTATAAGGTGTTGTTGCTATTTCTTCTTCTAAACACAAAGGCATCATTTCCCGTTCTTCTTCCCTAAATATTAAGTTATAATGTCCTGTACAGATACAAATTTTGTAAATCCTTCATATTCTGCTATCATATTTGTTTTTACTAATTGCCATGCGAAACAGTTGGATATACCTATATTTTTTACTAATCCTTCTTCTATTAATTGATTTAATCCATCTAATATGTCTTTTACGGGAGTATTGTAATCCCACATGTGGTAAATATATAAATCTATGTAGTCTAAACCAAGATTTTCTAAGCTTTTATTGGCCATTTGTTTTATATGTTCTTGTGCTGTGACATTATTTTTTATTTCCTCTTCTGTTCTTGGTAAAAATTTGGTTGCAACTACCATATCTTCACGATCATATTCTTTAATTGTTTTTCCCAGGTATTGTTCGCTCGTCCCATTTTGATAACCTATTGCAGTATCAAAAAAGTTTATTCCTTTTTCAATTCCATATTCGATAATTTCTTTTGATTCTTTTTCAGGCAGTGTCCAAGAATGCATACCATTTTCGGGATTTCCAAAACCCATACAACCCATACAAACTTTACTTACTTTTAAATTACTTTTTCCCAATTTTACATATTTCATTATAATAATCCACCATAAGTCATATCAATAAATTTAAGATAATTATATTTAATAAATTTTTTTATAAATACTTTTTTATTAACGATGCTAGAAATAGTTGGTTAAAAAGAGTTCATAGATTAAGATAAAATAGCATTTTGATTTATTTGATTATTGGCCATATGAAATATTTTTAGCCTAAAAATGTGTATATTATCCTAAAAAAAATATAAAAATAGTTTTGTTGGTTAAAATATAACCAACAGGAATAATTTAAAAAATTGAATTTTTATTTAACTTCATTTCTTTTTACTAATTTATTTAAATAATAATTTGAATATATTATTGCTATTAATCCTCCGATAGTGTATCCTATGAGTATTCCAAACCATACCCCATTTATTCCCCATCCAAGTACTATTCCGAAGAGTACTGCGAATACTGTTGCACATACTGCTTCCCTTATTATTGTAAATATTAAGGACATTGTTCCGTTTCCCAGTCCCTGGAACATGTAGGTTGATATTACTCCTCCAGGGAACACTAGGAAGAACCATGCGAAAATATGGAAGAATTCTACTGTTGGCTCAAATAATCTTATGCTTGTTTCCCCATAAGAGAATAAATATGATATCTGTGGTGAAAATACTAAGAAAATAATTAATGCTATTATTCCAAGAATTGTTCCAAGTTTCATTGCATAGTTATATGCTATTTTCATGTTTTCATATTTCTGTGCTCCATAATTTGCTGCTATAATTGATATTAATGCTGTTGATATTGCCATCATGGGTTCTGTTGCAAGTGTTATCATACGCCATCCGTTTTCAAATACTGCAACCGAATCAGTAGTTGAAACTACAAGTATTATAAAGTGCATCAAAGCCGTTATAAATGTGATAAAAATCATTTCACATAGATGGAATGGCTACTTTTAGTATATCTTTGAAGATTTCTCCATCATAGTTGAAATTGCTGGCAGTTGGTTTAAGATACGTATCTTTTTTAATATAAATCCAATATATTATCACCATCAATACTATTATTAGTGAAATTACTGTTGATACTGCTGCACCAAACATCCCCATATTTAATATATAAATAAATATAGGATCAAGTATCATATTTACTACTGCACATAATACCATTACATACATTGTACGTTTATTATCTCCTTCTGATCTTAGAAGCCCATATAATGCATTTGGCATAACCACAAATATACTTCCTACAAAGTATATATGTGCATATTCTAATGCATAATTTAGTGCAACACCTCTTGCACCCATACAAATTAATAATTCTTTCATAAATAGTGTAAATATAATTGTAACTAGTATAGAAACTATTAAAGATAGTATGACTGAATGTGCGGCCGAATTATCTGCCATCAACTCGTTGTTTTGTCCAATGTATTTGGATACAATTGAAGTTATACCTGCACCCAAACTAGTTCCCACACTTATAATTAGAAATTCTAAGGGTATTACAAAACCTACTGCTGCTAACTGGTCTGCCCCTAGTCCTGCAACCCAAAATGAATCAATAATGTTGTATAATGATATTACTATCATTGAAAACATGAGCGGCACTGCTAATTTCAATACTGCTTCTTTTGGATTTCCTTTTAATAAATTTACTCCTTCCATTTCTTCTCTTTTTGAAAAATTTTCTGACATTAAATATCTACTCCCTTAATTAAATAATATTATTCCAAAATTCATTTTACGAGACAATAAATCTAAAACGAGCAAATATTCTTATAAACTAGAAAAATAAATTATATAAAGAAGTATATTAAAAAAATAGCCACATTAACCGAATATGTGTATTTTTAAAATCAATCAGCACGTATTTTATATAAAATTTTTCGAGCAAGTATACTCATTTTAAATTTATTTTAATTAAAAAGTTTTAGAACTTATATTCTAATTAAAGATGTAAATACTGCTACTGATATACACATATTAATCATTCACTAATTTATATTCCAAATATAGATATGTGTTTATGATTTAAAATATATATATAGATAACTATAGTATAAGAGGATAAAATTATGTACCATAAAAAAGAATTAGACATTAATGTTAAAGAGCTACCATTTCAAGACTTTTTAACATCAAGATATTCCATGACTGCACGAGTAAATGCTCAAAAAACTTATGAATATGCTAAAAAAAATAACATGCGTTTCTTCAATATGACTGTTGCATGCATATTAGAAGCCATAAATGAAATTCCAGAGTTTAAAAGAAGAATCATTAACGATAAAGTCTATGAATACGATAAAGTAAATGCAGTCAGTCCAATTATGCAAGACGATTATACCATTAGAGAAATAGAAATATTACCCCCTTCAGAACATCAAACATTAAATGAGTATAACCAATACATAGAAAATAAGAAAAAAGATATCATGAATAACCAATATCTTGTTGAACCTTCACTAAGAGACGAAATGCCAATATGTAATTTATCCTGTATCCCATGGATTGATTTTGATTCAATGACAAATATTATTGCATCACCCAACCAGATTATGCCAGTGATCTCTTGGGGAAAAAAAGTGGATGGAAAAATACCTGTTTCATTAACCGCAAGTCACATATTTATATTTGGTTATCATTTCAAATTATTCTATGAAAAAATAGAGAAATATCTTGAAAATCCCGAAATGTTAAAAAAAAGAATTATTGATGATTAAAAATAAAAACTATTGAAATTCTTTATTTTTTTCAGAGTTTATTGTCAACAATCTGATAAATTTCTTTAGACCCCGAAATAGGTTTTTAAGTTAAAAAAATATTATCACAATAATATACACTCTTTTATATAATACAGTATTACAAATCAATTAATATTTTTAAAGAAGAGTAACAAGCAATAAATAAATTTAAAGCATAATAGAAGCTAGAAATAAATTTTTTGATTTGTAACTTATTTATCAAAAAGATTATAATGATATTGATATATAATATATTATAAGCAATAAAGAGGGATTTGATGGTGGAAGAAGTTGTGATGCTTTCTCAATATTTAAGAAATGAAGGGATGTTTGTAAGTATTAGAAGTACTACTCTTGCGTGCAAAGTTTTTGAATCTATGAGAAACATTATGACTTTTGATGAACTTCACAATTCTTTAGAAGCTATTTATGTGAAAGATGTAGGAGATCGAATTAAGTTTGATAAAGCTTTTAAAAAAGTTTTTAATAAAATTGAAATAAAACCTGAAAAAATAGAGACCAATAATGAAGTTCAAATAACTGAAATAAATGAATCTTCACAACAATCAATACCTACAACTCAAAATTTAGAAGAACTTCAAGAATTATATGATGAAATGGTTAAATATCGTTCTGAAACTAAAGCTAAAGAAGGACGAGTTATAGATGGAAGTATGTTATTACTTGATAATTTTGATCCAAGAATATTTGAATTATGTAAAAAATTAAGTCGTAAAATAGCTAATAAGCGTTCTTCTAGGAGAAAAAAATCAAAATCCCATAATTTAGACATGGCAAAAACAATTAGAGCAAACATTAAAAGTGGAGGACATTGTTTAAAACTGATATATGCTAAACCTCCTATGAAAAAAACCAAACATATATTTTTATGTGATGTAAGTGGTTCATGTGAATGGGTAACAACATGGTTTTTCATATTATTATACGGATGTAAATCAACATTCAATAAAGTAAAAATTTACGACTTTGATAATAAAATTACGGACATAACTAATTTGTTAAATAATGAATCATACAGTAGCGCAGGACAAGTCAATATAGCCCAAAAAAGTAAAGGAATATCCTGTTATGGCCAATCAGATATGGCAAAATCATTTAAAGAATTTTTAGATATTGTTGAAATTAATAAGCGTACAGACATTATCATAATGACTGATTGTAGAGATTGGAAAGGAAAACGCATAAACGGTACTTTAGAAAGTGCTTTACTCATTAAAGAAATGTTAAAAAAAGCTCATAGAGTTATAATATTAAATCCCGAGAAAAAAATTAGATGGAATAATGCGACCAGTTTTGTTAGTGAATATGAAAAGTCTGGTGCTGAAGTATTTGAAGTATCTTCTTTAGAAAAATTTGAAAAAATTATAAGTGATTTATAAAAACAGTGAAAAATGTTAAAAAAAGATAATAGTAGTAAAGAGAGTTTAGAAGAAAAAAAAGAATTATTCTTCTATATCTACTCCTGCTTTACCAACTAATCTACCAATAAATAAAGTTACTACAACTGCTATAATAGTTACGACAATTGCATAAATTAACATACTGGATACTGCTGAACCTGATTCTCCTATAAACTCTTTTATTAAAGTTTGTATTGCTTCATTCCATGCAGAACCTGCTACAAATGCAAAAGCAGTTGTCATTAAAACAGAAATAGTTTTTAATATTTCTTTATGTACTGCATCAGCCATTAATTAGCCTCCTTTAAATGTGTAATATTTAATTAAGTTACATATAATTATTTATTTCTGTTAATATTTAAAATTTAATTATAGTAATATATAAAAAAGAAAAAGAATGGACAACTATAAAAATTAGAAATAAATAACTTATAGAAACAATAAAATCCATAGAGTTGAAGTTTTTTTAATTTATTTTTATATTTTAGAACTTTTTTTAATTAATAAAGAATTATTTATAATTGATTTTCAAAATTAAGCTTTTAATTCTTGTCTTTTTTTGGTTTTTACTGTTATTCTATTTCTAGTTAACTTTTGTATTCATAACATGTGTTGTTTCTTTGTAGATTTTTCCTAAGTTTTTACACAATATTTTGTAAAAAAACCAGGGTTGTATTATCACCAAATAATATCCAATAACTCTTGAAAAAGGTTTTTTGAAAAATAATTGTTTTTATCCACTAAAAAATAAATTTTAAAGAAAAATTTATATAAACATATGAATAATATAGAATTATGGAAATTATTTATGAATAATAATTATTCATTTATAAATAAAAAGATTATTTTAGATACAGGTAGTATTTAAGCATTAACCTTTTGATAATACTTAGTGATATACATGAATGCATTTCATATAGAAAAAATTAAAATGGATGAAGTTAGGGCTATTTTTCATTATACTGGCTTTGTAATAATTGCCATATCATCATTCATGGCCATACCAATAATAGTCTCTTTAATATACAAAGATCCCATTACTTATTTTTATTCATTTATGGCATCAATAATAGTATCATTAAGTGTTGGATTAATATTGTACCTCACAAATCAATCTAAAAAAATATCTGATTTATCATTGAAAGGTTCTTTGATTTTTGTTCTATCGATATGGATAATTTCAGCATTTTTTTGTGCATTACCCCTGATTTTATCCCGTGATTTGTCATTTATTGACTCTTACTTTGAAAGTATGTCCGGAATAACATCAACAGGTTTTACAATGTATTCAAATGTTCCTGTTGCATATTCTATTCGGATTTGGAGAAGTTTACTTCAATGGTTTGGAGGATTAGGAATAATATTCCTGTTATTAGTGCTTATTCCATCTTCTGTCAGTTTAAAAAGATTATACTTTGCAGAAGGAAAAACTGAGCAAATGACACCAAATATCAGACATACCTCAATGATGTTTATTAAAATATACAGTATCTTAACGATTATAGCAATAACTTTATATGTACTTGTTGGCTTAGATGTTTTCAATGCATTATGTTATTCTTTTTCAGGATTAGGTACTGGAGGGTTCTCTGCAGATGTTGATAATTTGAATAATTTCGTAAATCCCCTAATTCAAATAGTTACAATAATTGTAATGATAATGGGTGGAACCAATTTTCTTATGTATTATTTTATCAGTAAGGGAAAATGGAGAAATGTTCACAAGGATATAGAAGTAAAATATATGTTCTATTTAATTGTGCTGGCAACAATAATTGTCATGTTTAGTTTACTTCAAAATAATCTTTATAATGGAGATTTGTTAGTTACTTTTAGACATGCATTGTTCCAAGTAGTATCAATATTGACTTCTACCGGATTTCAATCAACCGATATAAATACTTGGCCTGCCTTAAGTTACCACGTACTAATAGTATTAATGTTTATTGGAGGTGCTGTTTGTTCCACAGCTAGTGGTATGAAAATATATAATATTGCTTTAATGGTTAAATCAGTATGGTGGGAACTTCAATCCATCTTTTTACCAAACAGCATCGTACTAAAAAGAAAAGTATTTCATGATAATAAGGAAATGATTATTACATTTAATATGATTAAGCCAATTTTAATGTTTATGTTTGCTTATCTATTATTGTTTGTAGTGAGTACAATAATATTATTAATGTTTTGTAATGATTTCAAAGTGGCTTATTCAATAGTTGCAGGTTCTATTGGAAATACTGGGCTTGGTCCAAGTTATATTAATACATCAATTCCATTAGTTGTTAAAATTGTTCTGATATTTGATTTTTTAGCTGGAAGGATAGGAATATGGCCTGCATTAATTCCTTTAGTATACATTATTAACAATATTAATGAAAAGATTAATTAATAAATTGAATAAAATTAATTTTGAAACTTCGAAATCCTATATTATTCTAAGTATTCAAGAGATAATTATCTTCATACAAAATTAATAATAAAAAAAGTAGTTTAAAAATAAATAAAAATAATTAAATATCTTCTAATGTTTCTAGTGAAGATTTAGTCATTTCTTCAGATATTTTGTATAAATCTTCTGCTTCCTCTTCTTTAGAATAATATATTTTATCGTTTTGGGGATTGTAATATGGGTAATTCTCTCTTACATACACTGTAATGCCCTTATAAACTGTTTCTATATAATCTCCTGCTTCATCAATTTGATAAATTTTCTGTGTTTCGCCAGAGTTTTCCTGTGAAGACATATTATGAACAGAAGAGACCGCAATGATTGTATTGTTGAAATTCTCAATAATGCCATTTATTTTTGACTTCATAAATCTCCCTCTTAATAAATAATTAACATTATTTTGTAATAATTATTTTGTAATTATAGATATATATCTTTTTTTAAAAATTTTTATATCGGAAATATTCTTCATATTTATTAATTAAAAAATACATAAATAGACTATATAGAGGGATAATATGAAAGAAACATATGAGTATTGTATTGAAGATCAGGAAAATACAAAGTTTAACATTAAATGCAGGGTTACATACGACACAGAAAATGATTACTATGGAGATTATTATTTTTACGATGGAAAAGACTGGTTAAAAGATTTTATTGATTTATATAGCATATCTCCAGAAAAAGAAGATGAAAGAAAAAACTTTGAAGACTTCATAACTCGAGTTCATGATTATATGGTTCATGGAAACATATGGAATGAAATAAAAGAAATGGATGATAACGATGCTCTGAAAAAAGATTCATATAAACTATTAATAAAATCAACAAAAATATGAGGATGTTACATTGTCTGCGACAAAAGAGATTCGATGTAAAATATTAGATGGTAAACACGAAGAAGATGATTTTCAAGTCTTAATTAAATTAATCATAATTAAACCTAGAACATTAAAGATGTTAAGTTGGGATGGACTTGAATGGAGTACCTGTGGCTTAAACAGAGTATACACTAATGATTCCATCCAAATGGAATATAATGAATTTATTGAAAGACTAAAAAAATTAGAATCCTCCAGAATTTTATATGAAATCGCCGAGGATTTAAATGAAGATCAAACATATTATTTTGAACGAGAACGCATATATTTATATGTTGAATCTAAAGAAAATAAATAATAATTTAACTCCAAAAAAAAACTTTTTACTTTTTTTTGAAAAAAAATAGAAGAGAAATATTAAGGTGTTAATCGTCTTCTATCTCTAGGGAATAGAACTGTTTCTCTAATGTTTTTAACACCAGTTATTACCATGGTAAGTCTGTCAGCTCCCATACCCCATCCAGAATGAGGTGGCATACCATATTTAAATGCTTGTAAATATTTTTCAAATGAGTCTGGATTTAAATCTTTGGCTTCTAATTGATTGTATAATAAATCATAATCATGTATACGTTGAGCACCACTAGATAATTCTAAGTCCCTATACATTAAGTCAAATGCTGTACTTTTTTCTGGATCGTCCTCTTTTGGCATTACATAAAATGGTTTTATTGCTGTAGGCCATTCTGTAATAAAGTAGTAACTGCCCATTGTATCTCCTAATACTTTTTCTGCAGCTCTGTTTAAATCTTCTCCATATTCCATTTCAACATCTTGACTGTTTACAATATCTATTACTTCTTCGTATGGAACTACTGGGAATGAAGTTGAAGGTATGTCTAATTCATGTCCAAGGTCTTCTAATTCTGCAGAACAATTTTCTTGAACATTACTGAGAATGTTTTTAATTAAATCTTCTAATAATTCCATTACATCTTCTTGACTTCTGAAGGACATTTCTGCATCAATAGATAAAGCTTCATTTAAGTGTCTTAATGTATCATGTTCTTCTGCTCTGAATATTTGACCTATTTCAAATACATTGTCAAGACCTGTTGCCATCATCATTTGTTTGTATAGTTGAGGACTTTGACCAAGGAATGCTTCTTTTTCAAAGTAAGTAATTGGGAATAACTCTGTTCCACCTTCAGTTGCTGATGCTACTAATTTAGGTGTGGTTATTTCTGTAAAATCATTATCATAGAAATAATTGCGTGCTGTATGTAAAATTTCATTTTTGATTTTGAAAATTGCACTTACATCATGTTTTCTTAAATCCATAAAACGGGAATCTAATCGTGTATCCATTTCTGCATTTACTTTTTCTGTAGTGTCTAATGGTAATGGTAATTGAGATACGTTAATAATGTCAATGTTTGTTGGAATTATTTCTATTCCATTTGGTGCTTTTCCAGATTCTTGTACTGTACCTGTTACAGTTACAATTGTTTCTTTTCTTGCAGCACGTACATCAGCCATCATTTCTTCAGATAATTTTTTACTTGGTGCAGTTAATTGTGTTATTCCATATTTATCACGAATTAATACAAAAACAATTCCACCAAGGTCTCTTATTTCATGTACCCATCCTGTTACTTTAACTGTTTCTCCTGCTAATTCAGGACTTATTTCGTTTGAATAATGTGTTCTTTTACATTTTTCGAATATGTTTGTCACTTTTTCACCTGTGATTTTAGTATGAATAAATAAAAATTATTAAGTAATAATATATAATTATGTTTTTTTTATTTTTTAAGTGTTATTAATTATTTAAAAAAAAATAAAGAGTTTAGTTATCAATATCTTCTGCTCTTTTTCTTATACTCCTTGCATGAGCATATAATCCTTCAGCTTCTGCTAAATTAATAACCATTTCTTTGATATTTAATACTCCTTCTGGAGATAATTCCTGTATTGTAGGTTTTTTAAGGAATGATTCTGTAGATAATCCCGAATACATTCTTGCTCCACCACTTGTTGGAAGAACATGATTTGTTCCGGAACCATAGTCTCCACCAGCTACAGGAGTAAGATTTCCTAAAAATATTGAGCCTGCATTATTTATAGATTTCAAAGTTTTATAATGATCTTTTGTAACAATTACTAAATGTTCTGGAGCATAAGCGTTAGTAAAATCTATTGCTTGGTCCATATCTTCTGCTACTAAAATATGACAATATTTTGATAGGGATTCTTCAATTATTTCCTTTCTTTCTTGAATTTCAAGATATTCTTCCACATATTTTAAAGTTTCTTCGGCAGTTTTTCTTGAAGTGGATACCAGAATTGTTGCGGCATTGGGATCATGTTCTGCTTGAGATAATAACTCTGTTGCCATGTATGAAGGATTTGCAGTTTCATCTATTAATGCCAACATTTCAGATGGTCCTGCAGGAAATTCAATATCAACATCACCATAAACTAACTTTTTTGCTGTAGCTACAAAAATATTTCCCGGACCTACTATTTTATCAACAGAGGGTATTGATTCTGTAGAATATGCCATGGCAGCTATAGCTTGGGCACCGCCAACTTTATAAATTTGTGTTGCACCGGCAATATACGCTGCTGCTAATATTTCATCACTTATATTTCCATCCTTATCTGGAGGTGTACAGCAAATTATTTCCTTAACTCCGGCTATTTTTGCAGGAATTACAGTCATAATAATTGAAGAAGGATATGCTGCTCTTCCACCAGGGATATAACAACCAACTCTTTTTAATGGCCGAATTATTTGACCTGTTGTTACTCCTTCTTTAACTGTCATAGTCCAATCAGAAGGTATTTGAGCTTCATGGAATTTACTTACATTTTTTGCAGCATCTTCCAATGCTTTTCGTAACTTTGGATTGATTTTTTCAATACTTTGTTCAATAGTTTCTGTAGGAACTCTAAATTCTTTAATATCTGCTTTATCAAATTTTAATGTGTATTCATGTAATGCTTGATCTTTATTTTTTCTTACGTTATTAATGATTTCTTGGACTGGTTGTAACACTTCAGTAGAATTCATCTGAATTCTTTCGGTGTATTTGGAAAAATCTTCCCTTTTTAAATCTATTATTTCTAGCAATTTAATCCTCCAAAGAATTATGGTTTATATATAATATATCTATATCATTTAATTAAAATAAGTGTAATGTTTAATAAGATTAATTAATATTAAAAAATAGTCTTTTAAAAGAAGAAAAATAATAAGATAAGTGACTATCTTATTACAAGTATGGGTTTGGAGTTCCTGGCATGTCCCCACCAACTGGAGTTTCAGGTTTTGATGCTACTACATCATCAATACGTAATATTTCTCCAGCAATTTCTGTGGCAGAATCCACTATAGCTTTTTTAGTTATATGTGAATCAAGAATTTTATCTTCTCTCATATCAGAAACTTCACGTTTTAGAACGTTTACACCCATGTTTGTTGATTTTTCTTGTGCTGCTAATAAATCAGTTAAAACATCAACCATATCCATTCCAGCATTATGAGCTAATGCTAAAGGCAATTGTTCTAATGCTTCAGCATATGCTCTAATAGCTAATTGTCTTTTATCGGTGCACGTGTTTGCATATTTCTTTAAAACTTTTGCTGCTGCAATATCTGCTGCTCCTCCACCTGGAAGTGCTTTTTTATTTTTAATAGTTTGGGATACTGCACCTATAGCATCTTTAATAGCTTGTTCTAATTGTCCTGTAATATGTTTGGTACTTCCTCTAACAATAACATTTAAGGTACCTGGATATTTACATTCTTCTACAAATATGTATTCTCTATTCCAGAATACTTCACGTTCGTATACATGACCTGCTTCACCAATATCGTCACTAGTTAATTCACGAATATTGTTTACAATATTTGCACCGGTTGCTTTAGATAATCTTTCTAAATCCCCAGTTTTAACTCTTTTTACTGCTAAAATACCGGCTTTTGTTAAATAGTGCTGACCAAGATCACTGATTTTTTTGTTGTTGAATAAAACATTAGCGCCTGCATCAACTATTTTTTGAACTTCTTCTTCCAACATTGCTGCTTCTTTATCAAGATAATCTTGATATTCACCAGGTGTTCTTAGTTTAATTTTTGCTTCATTTTGTAGTTCTCTAGCATCGATAGGATATTGGAGCAAACAAATTTTAGCGTTTTTAACATCTTTTGGCATTTCAGATTCTAGGACATTCTTATCTACTGTTACAGATTCAGTTATCTCAGTATCTTCTGTTCCTTCACCGTATATTTGTCTGATTTTTATCATATCTTCATCAATTTCACCGTTTTCTTCAACATTTAATAATGCTTCGACTAACTTAGTTGCCATTGAGTCAATATTTGTGAAAGAACCTTTACCAGACAGAGAAGTTCTTGCAATACCGATTAATTCTTCTTTTTCGACATCAAATGCTATATCATCTAAAACTTCTAATGTTTTTTCTTTTGCTTTTTCAAAACCTTTTAAGATTGTTGATACAGCTACTCCTTGTCCAAGTAATTTTTCTGCTTGTTTTAATAATTCTCCAACTAACACTACTACTGTTGTTGTTCCATCACCAAAATCTTCTTCCTGAGTTTTGGATAATTCGACAATAACTTTTGCAGCAGGATGGTCTGGTTCAGTTTCTTTTAATACTGTGTAACCATCATTGGTAATTTTAATATCACCAATAGTGTTTATTAACATTTTGTCCATTCCTCTAGGACCTAATGTTGTTATTAATACGTTGGATAATAGTTTTGCAGCCATTATGTTATTTGTCATTGCTTGACTACCAACAGTCCTTGTTGATCCATCAGCGAGAACTATTAATGGTTGTTGGGTATTTTGTACCATATTAATTATCCTCCAATTTAGATATTATTTTTTAAATTTCATTTTTTATTATAGACTGATTTTGATATTTAATGAATAATAATCTAAAACCGTGCTTCTAGACTGATATAAAAAAATTGATAATTAATAAAATATTATGAAAATAATTTTCAAAATATAAATTTCCAACTATATAATAGTATATTGATTATACATTATAAAGGTATGCTTTGAAAGGGTGTTTGAAGTTATATAAATACTTTACGGTTATGATAAAAAAAATAAGAAGATTAATTATTAAAATCTTCTACAGCTTCATGAACAATTTTCATAATGGCATTATCTAAATCATAATCTGAATTTAATGGAATGGGAATATTATCACAATATACTACTTCTAAACCTTTAGTTAATGCATCTTTTGTGGCAACATCAACTGCAGCAGCTTTTAATTCAGTTAACATAACATCTACATTGTCTATATAATCTTCAATGTCTTTTTGTAATAAAGGCCTGTTTGATAAATTTGAAGAAATTGCAACAACTTCACAATTGAAGTTTTCTTCCAAATACTCCTTTAATAAGTGTTGTACTAATTCGGGAGCTGTTGTTGCAAATAATACCTTTTTATTTTCAATAGAATCAACAGGATATGGTCGGAAAATAGTTGGTACTACTTCTGCATCTGGATTAATATTTTTAATTTCATCCATTAACTTATCTAATCTTTCTTTGGAACATATCTGTTCATCACACATTGTAATGATTACTAAATCAGCCAATTTTATTCTAAATGGACCAAAATATTCAGTTAATGTTTCTATTGGCTGATTTGCCCCTACTAACACTATATGTTTATTTGTTTTTACTGGTGGAATTGCAGAACCACTGCCCTCAATAGCAATTAAGTTTGTGTTTAAAGTGTTTGTCATCTTTGCTCCTTCAACCATATTAGTTATGTATACTTGACCTGCCATACCACCAGCACACCTTCTACAACCAACGGTTAATACCCTACTAAGCAATGCATCTTCCCAGTGATCAGATGCTGCATGTTTTCCTTTATCTGATTGTTCCATGAGGTATTCTGGAGTTAATTTTATTTCATCACCATGAACTATTTCTGGAACTTCTGGTCCTCCCCTACCCATTGCAACTATACATGGATCATATTTGTCTTCTGTATTGATAAGTCGTGCAGTATAAGCAGATACGGCTGTTTTTCCTATTCTTTTTCCAGTGCCTAATATTTTATAGGATGGATTTTCCAATACGTCATATTCTTTTAAAGGTTTAAACTCAAAGTCGGGCCCCTTATATGTAACTCCTTGTTGCAATACCACTGTTGCTATTTTAAAACGTTTTGAATAGTTCACAACTGGTTCATCAGACAAATCGAAAACATAATCTACATCATACTCTTTTATGGATTGTTCAATTAAATCATAAGGTATCTCTTTATGATTTTCTCCAAATAATACTGGTTTGTTATCAAACATTTTAGATATTTCATCCACATTACTATTACGTAGCTTCTCTGTTCCACCAATAAATAATAATTGTTCTACCTCATATCCTTTTGATTCAATTTTATCAATTGCTGATTTAGTAACTGGGAAATAATGTTCCCCATCAACTAAACATAACACTTTATTAGTTTTCTGCATAAAAAAATACCTCTGATTTTTTAGTATAATAGATTATATGAAATTCAAAATAATAATAATTTTTCCATAAAAGTTACACTTGCAAAATATGTCTGAAAATAAAAAAAAGTATTACTTTTTTGAATCATTACAGTAATAATTCAACACATAATAAACAAAGGGATTCAATTTTTTTGGCCTATCCTTTTGCTCAGATACAAAAGATTCGACATCAAAATTCTTATTTGGTGATTTATACCAATTTTCTTCATGTAACAAATAATTCAACAATATATCTGAGGACAAATTTGACAAATACTCATTATTCAATATGTAATACTTGACATCAAACAACCCCTCACTCTTAATTATTCTATATGCTTTAATAGTTTTAAGAGCATTACTTAAACCAAATTTTCTGAAACTTAAAAACAATATCAATGAAGGCAAACTAGTTGCAATTTTATCTTTTAATGATTTATTATTCTGATTTAAATAAAAATTTGTTAAAATCCTTTGTTCATTAAACACTTTTAACGAATTATCATTTATTTTTTCCATTTTATTATACAATTCTTCTTGTTCTGCAATTAATTCTTTAATCCAAGATTCCATTTTATTTGTCTGCTGTATTAACAAAACATTAGTACTATCCAATCTATCCCTAATAATTTTAATCTGTTTTTCAGTAATATTCAATTCCAACGATTTTATATCTTTCAATTCATCTTTTAATTTTTGATTTTCCTTTAATAAAAGATTATAATCCTGATTGGATGAATTATCTTTAGTTTTCATAATTTAACCTTAAATCATTATTCAATAAGTTAATCTTCAAAATCATATATCCTGATTATCTGTGTTTTTCTAGTTGAAGAATATGTCAATTTATTGTTTTCAATACAGGAATCAATTAATTCCTCATCAAATACTTTTCCACCATCTTTCAAAGGGTATTTATATTTTAAGTTAAATAATAATTTTTTACCAATACGTTCTATTTCTTTAAACAAATCTTTTAGTTGTCTTTCATCCAAATTTCTTAAATCATTATTTAAAATTACTAAATCATAACGTTTATCCTCAAACGGAAAAGGAATATCCCAGTAATTATGTAAATAAAAATTCCCTATACCCTGTGGATAATATTCCACATTATCTTCAGTGGAATCCATTACATCCGAATTCTTTATTAATGGAGTTTTATATGGAAATATTTCAAGAACGTTGTTGACATCCATCTGTTTAATTAATTTAATTGAATCTTCAAATTTAAACCAGCAATCCTTATAATTTAAATCTTTTTTAGCTAATTCAGCCACATGATCTTTATCTAAATAAATGAAAAAATTTACTTGTTTTCTATATTTGTCCCCTTTTGCAGCCATTCCACCAAGATTTACCCTTCCTTCATATTTACCAAATAATATAAAATGTATCAAAGGATTTATTCCAGCTTTTTTTACATCATCATATTTTTCCAAATATAAATCGTTGTTAAAATATTTTGATGGATTTCTACCTTCTTCATACCCATAGAATAAATAATGTACCAATGGATCAATACCTCTTTCTTTAATATCAGGATTATTTTCAAGATAATAATTTTTATTGAAGTATTTTGACTTTTTTATTAATTCTACTGCTTTTTGAAATCTTTCATCTGATGTATCCATAATTGGTGACGAACTTTCTAACATATAATCAACTGAAAACATTAATTAAGTTTCTTTATCTATTTGATTTTATTTACTTATGTCGATGCAAAAATATATATTAAATAATTTAAAGATAATTATATATAATATTTCATAATAAATAATTGAGCTCATTTATATTAAAGGACATAGTTTGATTAGTTGAAACTTTGATATTTATTTTATAGGAGGGAAAATAATGGCAAAAGTTAAAGGAACAAACAGAAGAACAAGACCTAAATCAGGATACAAAAAACAAGGAAATAAAAAAGGAAGAGGAGTAAAAGAAAAAAGATACCGAGGATAAATTCCTTATTTACCCAATTCTTTTATCATAACCGCCAACTATTTTTAAATTTGTAATAAATTATTTAAAGAGTCCCAATGCCATACTTTATCGCGAGACCATCCCGTAGCTACATTTTCTATATAAATTTTATTCTGAAAGTCACCTTTTATACCATATCGCATATTATTTAAACCAACAAGAATCAAAATGGATTTAGGTCGTGTATATGCTACAAAATATCTTCTTATTAAATCATTAAATGATTTATCTATACCTAATGTATCATCTGAATAATTTGTTGATGAATATTGTTTCAGGTAATTTTCTATATTATGAGTTCTATCGCCCTTTTTAGGAAATCTTTTAAAAGCTGTTGAAGAACTGTTATTAAAAATATCCGAACCTACATCAACTATAACTATATCAAACTCCAAACCTTTCGATTGATGAATAGACATTATGTTAACATTTTCTTCTAACCTAATATCAAACATGTCATCATCTATTTCAATAGCCCCTGATGCTATTGGCACTAAAATATGCCAAAATATCTGATTTAATGTTAATATTCCTTCATCATTTATTGCATTATCTGTTTGAAGAATTGTTTCCATTATTATATCATGAAAAATGGCATTTTCATTAGATTGTTCAACAAGTGCAAAACATTCTTCATTTATATCTTCAAGCAATTTTTTTATGTTAATGTTTTCAGAAGGACTAAAGATTTCCTTATCATGTTGGGAAACATATTCTTCTGCATATTTTCTCCAATTTTTTAGAGTGTTTTTTGTGTGTGGTGGAAGATTATCCAATTGTTGCTCTGCTTGTCTATCAGGATCAATACTTATTAAAATTAAACCACATATTAATGATGCAATTTCAGTAGTTTCAATGCTTTGACCTCTTGGATTGAAAACCACAATATCCTCTTCTTTATAAGACAAAGTCTCCCTAATATAATACGGCAATCTTTTCTTATTATATGCACTTATTTCTTTAGGAGAATTAGTCAGAACTGCTATAGAAGGGTTGTCTTTTTTAGCTGAAATAATATATTCTTTTCCATGACGTGTTACACTAAAACCATTTCCTACTTTTAAATCATAAATCAAATTTGATAAGTCCGTTGATAATTCTTCAATATTATTTCTGAACATACCCATTACTGGAAGACCTTCAGATGAATCGCCTGATGAAGTAATATATGGTTTGTTGATTGTACGAAATTCCTGATATTTATCATCCAAATGAATAAATTCATTTGCAAAGTCTATAATGTTTTTAGATGACCTGTAATTTTTTTGCAAGTATATTGTTTTAGGAGTTATATCCAATGCTTCTTTAATTCTTGCCAGATAATTCGTAAACAATTGAATTGTAGCTCCCCTAAAACGATATAATGATTGGTCATCATCTCCCACTACAGTTATACTGCCATTGTTCTGTTTAACATACTCTGCTATTTTGAAATATATTTGTTCTTGAAGTAGATTAGTATCCTGATATTCGTCAATCAATAATATAGAAAGACGTTCTAAACGTTTTAACTTATGGTTATTCAATAAATTATAAAATTCGTTTTCTAGCATTGCATAATCCATAACTTTTCTATCACTTAATTGTTCAATATACTCATTGATAATTTCATACAATACTTTTTCCCTATCCGCGTTTTTTTCTAATTCTACCTTATCAACAAGATCATAATATAACCTTTCTTTGATGGTTTGAATATTATTATTTAACTCGGAGGTGCTTACTCCTCCTTCAAAATTTTTCATCTTCTTAAAAAACTGTTTTAAACGCTTATCCTTATTACGTTCATTTGTCAGTAAAGTTTTCATCATTATGGCAGAAGACGTGAAATTATCTATTATCTCCACATCCACATATTCCGACAATAATTCTTCAGCAAGACTGTCCAAAGTACCAATCAATAATTTACTGAAATCCATATTCGAATCTACATCAACTTCCATGGCTATTAATTCATAAGCATAAGTTATTCTTTCTTTTAATTCTTTAGCAGCTTTTTTAGTGAATGTTGTTACTATAATATTTTCTAATTTAATATCATCAACAAATAAGTATTTTAATATTTTAAAAACAAGTACTGTGGTTTTTCCACTACCCGGACCTGCAACAATGTACTGACTTTCATTTGATTGAGCCATTATTGCATCCTTTTGTTCCTGATTTTCATTTATTTGTATGTCAAGAATTTTTCCCATTAATTCTATAAATTTATCTTCCGAAATCATTGAAAACTTCCTAAAAAAAGATGAAGGTATTGAATTATTGATTTAAAACCTTCAATTCTTCGTCAAAATCTTCGAATTGATTTGCCAATCCTCTGAAATAAGGTATGAATACGCTGTGTATTAATAACCTTTTAGAGTTTATTCCATCTTCTTCCAAATGACTTTTCATCAAATTAACATTTTCTCGTATTTCATTGTGCTTTGGATTATCAGGGTACTCCCCTAAGAAGACACCATCAGCACCGTGAGTTAATGCATATTTTATATGTCTATACTTTACTCTGTTAATAAAGGGCACATTTATTATTCGTACACTTGATGGACATTCTACCCTGTTAATTCCCATATTGTTGGCTGATACATTACCAATATCATCAAGGAATGCGATAATAATCTGTTCATCATCTTTTTTGTCCTTTAACAATCCTTTTATACTGGCTTCTAATTTTTCATCACTTTGTCCTTGGATGCTTATAGCTTCTTCAGGACATGTGATTATACAATCTCCACAACCAGTACAAGCTATAGGTCCAACTCTTATGGAATTCTGGTTCAATGTTAAAGCTTGGTAACGACAGTTGTCAATACAAGTTCCACATAATACACATTTTTTAACATTTATTGTTGCAATGAATGGCTCTACTTCCAAACCACCATTTACCAATTCAGATATTTTTGTTGCTGCTGTGTTTGCTTGAATTATACTGTCCGTAATGTCTTTTGGACCTTGAGCAGTTCCACACACAAATATTCCTTCAATATCTGTTGATACTGGCTGCATTTTAGGATGTTTTTCCTTGATAAACAGGTCTTCAGTTAATGGAACCCCTAATGTTTTTGCTGCATTTTTTGTTCCTTCAGAAGATTCCAATGCTGTTGAAAGTACAACCAAATCCGTTGGAATTTCCTGTTTTATATGAGTAATGGTATCCTCTAATCGAACAACCAAATGATTATCTTCTTTAGCAATTTCACCAGGACGTCCTCTTATTAACTTTATTCCATTATCCTGAACATATTTATAGTATTTTTCATAAACTCCTGGCGTTCTAACGTCTGTGTAACATATTATTACTTCCGTATCAGGGTAATGTGAATGAATCAGATTAGCGTTCTTCAATGCAACCATACAACACACTTTAGAACAATATTTGTGTCCTTCTGGTGTTTGATCTCTTGAACCTACACACTGTATCATCACTACTCTTTTAGGTATTTTACCCGTTGATGGAACTTGTAAATGTCCATTGGTTGGTCCATTCACCCCCATTAATCGTGCCAATTGCATTTGGCTTAATACATCTTCATAAAAAGAATGTCCATATTCTGGTCGTTTACTTGTATCATAACGTTGATGACCCGTAGCTACGACAACAGAACCTACTGTTAATGAAATTAGTTCATCGATTGCATCCAAGTTAATAGCTTTTGTTGGACAAACATTCACACATGCACCACATTTAACACAAGATTCATCATCTAATGTATAAGTACTGGGAACTGCTTGAGGAAATGGTTTATATATTGATTTACGATTGTTTAAACCTTCATTCCATTCGTCAGGTGCGAATGTTGGACAAATTTCAGTACATTTACCACAGCTAGTACATTTTTCCGAATCAACATAATCTGGCTTTTTTCGTAAGATAACATCAAAGTTTCCTGAGTTTCTGGTAGATCTTTCAAGAACCGTGTTTGTATATAAAGTAATTTTTTCATTATGAACCATTTCATCAATTACTGGATTAAGTAAACATGCAGCACAATCTTCTGACATTTTATCAGGTGTAAATACTTTTCCTACTTGTATCATCGCTCCTCCAACGGCGGGACGTTTTTCAATTAATGTAACTTCCATCCCTTGTTTTGCCAATGAATTTGCTGCAGTAATACCTGATATTCCAGCACCAATAACCAATACAGTATTTTTTACTCGTGTAGGTATTTTTTTTAGGGGCTCATTATATTTAACAGACTCAACTGCCGAATTGATTAAGGATAATGCCTTTGTTGTTGATTTTTCCTTATCTGCTGTTACCCAAGAACATTGTTCCCTGACATTAGGCATTTCAAACAAATAAGGATTTAAAGGTTTAATATATTTTTGGAATGTTGCTCCATGGGTTATTCTAGAACATGCTGATATTACAACCCTATCTAAGTTTTCACGAAGAATTTGATCTTTGATAATATTTCTTCCCTCAAGTGAACATAGATTTTCATGATGTTTGATTGTGATTACCTCATCATTTTCTGATAATTTATCTTCGATTATGTCCAAATCAACATTATCAGATATGTTTCCTCCACAATGACATAAGAACACTCCAATTCTGTTAGTCTCTGACATGCAATGTGTCCTCCTTAGAATCATATTCAATGCCCAATTTATCTAGTAATGGTTCGACATTTACTGTATGTGTTTGAATTCCTAAAACTTTATATGGATCTGCGCCCATGTATAATGCTACAAGTTGAGCAATATTTAATACTGCAAAGTAATGTTTATCTCCTGTTCTGTCTTCTAACACTTGTTCATACCTATCAAATTGTAGTTGACAATTTGGACACATGACGAGTAGCACATCAACCTTTTCTTTATGTAAACTTAAGAATTTATCTTCTGTTGCTTCTAAAGATAATTCCCTATTTGTATATCTTTGTCTGAATCCACTTCCACAATGACGTGGCTTATGATCATACCATTTCAATGCTTGTGCTTCCATTGCTTCACATATTTTATCAATTATTTCAGGATTTCTATATCCACATAATGTGTCATTATAATGTACTTTGCAGTAATGACAACCATGATGTGTCGCTATTTTTAATTTAGACAAATCCCTTTGTTTGTGTTCTGGTATTTTATCCTTTAAATAATACAATACATCAACCACATGTGTAATATCATCCCTTGGATTAATATCTCCTTTGGTATATTGGAATTCTGCAAGTCCATTCTGTTTGAATGCTTCATTTATCTTTTCTCTGACTTCATCCTTTTCATTTAATATAGTTGCTGAAGTTTTAAGAATTGCATAACATGTTGCACACATTGGAACATATTGTTTATGATTATTTTTTATTGCATAACTGAAATTTCTTGCTGCCAATGCAGTAGTAGATAATTCGTCAAATATGTCATAATAATGTCCTAAACCAGTACAACAAGACTGATTTCTATCAATTACATATTCTATGCCTAATTTATCAAAAACATATTTTGTTGAAGATTCCACACCAGGATACTCTGCTGAAACAAGACAACTTCTGAATAAAGTAATATTTTCTGTAGGTATGAATTTGTCTACATCTACCACAATTATTCCCCCTATTTCCTATTTCTAACATCTTTAATTTCTTCTACACGTTTTTTGAAGCCTATTGCTTCAAGTGTTTTATCTACTGTTTCTTTTGCTTCAGGCAATAAATACATACTGTCTAACCCTAATTTTTCACGAACTTCTTCCAAGTTTTGTTGAAGATTTTCCCAATGTTCGCCGTAATCTATTCTTAGTTGACCCCTGTATTCCTGAGGGATTATTCCCAATCCTTCTTCTAAGTAACTGTCTGCGAAGCTCATGAAAGATTCTATTTGTTTTTTTCCAACATCTTTTTCGATTGCCATTTGTCGTAGGATTTGATTCACTTCACATACACTATTTCCCACTGGACAAACACTATGGCAAGTATAACAATAGAAGCAGTTCCAAATTATCTCATCATCAAGAATACTTTCATCATTATCTAGAACTCGTTTGATTATTTCTCTTGCATCATATTCTGAATGTCGAGATGCCGGACACATAGAAGTGCATAATCCACATTGCACACATCTTAGCAATCCCAAGTCTGCTGGTGCTTTAATGTCTTTTAATATTTTATACGCCAAATCATTTTTTGATTCAGATTGCATATCTCGTCGATTTATTTTTGTCAAAACAATACACCTAATATATATTTTATTGTTTTTTCTTAATTTTCTTTTCCAAATACTGACTTATTATCTTCCAATATGTTTTATTAAGTAGTATTTCTAATCCGACCTATATTTATATTGTTATGTTAATTATTTAAATATAACGTTGTTAATTTAATTATTAAAAAAAGAAATAAAAAACAAAATTAAAAAATAAAAAAAAGAGAATGATTATTTATCTTCCAAAGAAATATCAAGTGCAGACAGGTCATCCCTAATCTTATCTGCCAAATCCCAATCCTTTTTAGCTCTTAAATCTTGCCTTACATTGGTTAATAAATCTAACAGTTCATTGGACAAATCAGAAGAATCCTCTTCAACAATTATAGGGAAACCCAATATACTTTCTATACTTTTAAAAATATCAAAAATCTTATTTAATGTCTCTTCTGATATTTGGTTTTCTGCTAATGATTTGTTTACTTTATGTGTAAATTCAAACAAACTAGATAATGCTATAGGAGTGTTGAAATCATTATCCATAGCTTCAAAGAATTCATTTTTAAAAGAATTCAATTCATCAGAGAAGTTAGACTTATCCTCTTCAGGTAAATTACCTTCATTTAATTTTTCAATTAAAATATTACCTGTATTCTGTATACGTTTTAAACTATTTTCTGCCTGTTTCAAGATATCATCACTGAAATCAATTGGACTTCTATAATGAGTAGACAATACAAAGAATCTGTAAACTTCAGGACTGTATAACTCCAATAATTCCTTAATTGTTATAAAATTACCTAAGGATTTACTCATCTTTTCTCCACGTACATTTAAAAATCCTGTATGCATCCAATACTCAACTAACGGTTCTTTTCCACTTGCTGCTTCCATTTGTGCAATTTCTGCATCATGATGTGGGAAAATTAAATCGAGTCCTCCACCATGTATATTGTACTGTGGTCCAAAGTATGATTCAGTGATTGCTGTATCTTCAATGTGCCATCCAGGACGTCCTTTTCCCCATGGTGAATCCCAACATGGTTCTTCTGATTGTTTTTTCCACAATGCAAAATCTTTTGGATCTTTTTTAGTAGTATCAACATCAATTCGAGTATTTTGTAAATCATCCAACTTTCTATTTGACAATTTTCCAAATCCTTCAAATTTAGATACGTCAAAGTATACTCCTGTTTCAGTATCGTATGCATATCCTTTATCAATTAAATCCCGAACTTGATTTATTATTTCAGCCATATGTTCTGTTGCTCGTGCATAAAAGTTTACATTATTAACATTTAATTGTGCCATATCATCTAAGTATTCTTTTTCAAATCTATGAGATAATTCTAATGGATTTTCACCATTTTCTTTTGCACGATTAATAATCTTATCATCAATATCTGTGATATTTTGTAAATAAAAGACTGAATAACCTTTGTGTTTAAGATATCTCACTATTACATCAAATGAAATGTAGGTTCTTGCATGCCCAATGTGTGAGTAATCATATACTGTAGGTCCACAAACAAACAGTTTAATTTTGTTATTGACTACTTTCAACTCTTCTTTTTCCCTAGTCATTGTATTATATACTTGAATCATTATGGAATACTCCTAATAAATAGTTTATGAAATAATTAGAATATTAATTATAGTTATGTAAATAAAAGTTAATAATTTTAATTGAGAATTTTAGAAAAAATTTACTTATATAAATTAAAATAGAATTAAATAAGCCAAGAAAGGGATTTGAACCCCTGTGATATGGTCTGCAGCCACACACCTAGCCGCTCGGTCATCTTGGCATAAAAATAAGTGTTCATACTCTTACTTAAGAGCAATCTAATATATGTATTCCGAACTATATATACTTTATGGAAAAAAAGTAGTTTAATAAAAGTAAAAGAATATTGAATTAATGTTTCATTGTTTTTAAACTAAAAAATCCTTTTATAGGCCTTTTACCCTATGAAAAAATAAATTATGAAAAAAATTAGAAGCAAAAAAATAAAGTTTTAATTCATTGGATCTTTAATCAGACCTATCCTAAATGAATTCAATATAACCAACATAGTCAAACCCATATCACCTATACCAACAGACATCATCAAAGTGATTAAGCCCAATATAGCCAATATAACAAATAATATTTTAACAGTAATAGCAGTGATAATATTCTGTCTAATGATAGTCATTGTTTTCTGACTTAAAGCAAACAGATAAGGCAATTTTTTTAAATCATCATGCATTAACGCTACATCAGAAGTATCAATTGCAACATCAGATCCAATTGCTCCCATAGCTATACCAATATTTGCTCTTGCTAAGGCGGGTGCATCATTTATACCATCCCCCACCATTGCAACATCACCAAATTTATTTCGAATAGTGTCTAAAATATTTAATTTATCCTCTGGCATTAAATCAGAATAGAAGTATTTAAGTCCTACACGTTCTGCTACTTTTTTTGCAGCACGCTTATTATCACCAGTTAACATTACGGTTTGAATACCGAGATTATTAAGACTACTGATAACTTCTGTGGTTCCATCACGTATTTTATCCATAACTGTTATTATACCAAATACTTCTGTAGAATTACCTACCAAAATTGCAGTTTTTCCATCTTTTTGGTAATCTATCATTACTTCTTTTGGAACTGTTAAATCAAAATCTTCTATGAATGATTCATTTGCTACATAATATTCTACATCTTCAATATTCCCCCTAATCCCTTTACCAGGAATATTTTTAAAATCAGATATCTCAACATATTTTATTTTATTATTTTGTGCATATTTTAATATTGCTTCACCAATTGGATGTGTGGACTTAGTTTCTAATGAAGCTGCTATACTAATTATATCATGTTCATCAAAGTCATCACTAATTAAATGAATGTCTGCTACTTCTAGCTTTCCTTCAGTTAAAGTTCCGGTTTTATCAAAGATAACGGCTTTGATGTTCCTCATTTCTTCAACATAAGAACTTCCTTTGATTAATACACCCTGCCTTGTAGCTGATGTGATAGAAGAAACCATACCTATAGGAGTGGATATTAAAAATGCACAAGGACATGAAATTACCATGATTGATAATGCCCTATAAACCCAAGATACTAAATCTTCTCCCAATAATAATGGTGGTATAAATGCTACACAAGCTGTGATAATTATGATTATAGGAGTATAATATTTAGCAATTTTTTCCACGTACGTTTCAGTATGTGATCTGTTTATTTGTGAACTTTTTACCAATGTTACAATTTTAGAAATTACGCTATCCTTTGCTTTTTTTGTTACTTTAACTTCTAAATATCCATCTTGGTTTACAGTTCCTGCAAATACTTTATCGCCAACATTTTTAGTTACTGGAAGACTTTCCCCAGTTATTGATGCTTGATTAATTGTTGAAGATCCATATATAACATTTCCATCTAATGGTACTTTATCTCCAGGTTTAACAATTACAATCTCATCAATATCAACATCATCAATTTTTCTTTTTTCTTCGCCATTCTCTACTTTTACCCTTGCAGTTTCTGGAGCAATTTCAACTAATGATTTTATGGATTTTTTGGCCCTGAGTTCTGAGTAATCTTCTAGGAATTCTGCTATATAATAGAGAAATGTTACTGCTGCTCCTTCTTCTGGATGTCCGATAATAAATGATGCAATACAAGCTATGGACATTAATACTGCGGGTGTAATTGTGTGTTTTTTCGTAATTGCTTTCCATCCCATTATTGCAATTTCATATCCGGCTATTATGGCACCAAGCATAAATACGATTGTTGTAATCATAGAATTTACACTTAATCGTTCCAATATATGACCCAATACAAATAATATTCCACTGCTTACAATAATTTGGACAGATCTGTTTGCTAATAACGGTTTTCCATCAGCAATTACTGGTTCTTCATCATCATCGTCGTCACAGTCATCACAGTTACATATTTTGATATCATTTGAATCCTCATCACAACAACACTCCCCTTCATGACAGCTTTCTTCATCATGATGGTGTTCATGAGAATGTGAATGATTATGTTCATGAGAATGTGAATGATTATGTTTATGTTCGTCCTCTTCATCATTACAGTCATCACAACTGCAAATTTTTATGTCACCTTGTGTATTATCTATAATGTTATTTTTATGATTAAATTTGGATAAATCTGTAGATTCCTGGTAATTTTTTAGTAATTGCTTATCATAATGTGAGTGATTTTCACAATGTACGTTTACACAAGATGGATCCATACATATATAGTTAAAATGTTGTGGATCATCACAACATTCTTTCGAACAATCCGGATCATAACATTTATTTTCATTATTTGTATCCATTGAAAATCTCCTTTATTTTTATTCAAGTACGTGTTCAATACCTTTTTGTAATATTTCAATTACATGTTTGTCTGCAATGGAATATCTTGCTTGTTTTCCTTCTTTAACATATTTAACAAGATTTTTTCCACGTAATGTTCTTAATTGATGAGATACTGCGGATTGACTCATATTTAATGCTTCACTTATGTCGCATACACATAAATCCTCAACAATTAATAAAGACATTATTTTCAAACGTGTTGGATTTCCAAATAATTTAAATGTTTCAGAAAGTTCCATATATGTATCTTCATCTAATAATTCTTCTTTTGCTCGTTTCATTGGTTTTTTGTGAATTACTTTAATTTCACAAATGTCTTCTCCGACATTAAAAAGAGTTTCCTTGTCATCCATTTTTATCACTTGTTATATGAGTATTTGTTCATATGTACATATATAATTATTTGAAAAAATAATACAAAAATAGAAAAAAATATTAAAAAATATTAAAAAATAAAAAAGAGAATTATATCTCTTTATTTCCAGAATCTTTAGAATAACTACTATTAGAACTGGAATAGGTATCATTACTATACGTTGAATAAGAATCATCATATGATGATGAACTATTTGAACTAGAATTTCCTGATGAATAAGATGAATTTGAATCAGATGATTGATTATTGCTATCATCAGAATCAAACAAATGTTCAAAGTCAAAGTTATCTATTGCACTAATTACGCCACTTACCTCATTCGAAGTACCGTTAGAGTAATAATCCGTTGTCACGTATACTATGGAAGGTATTTCATGTTTTAATATAGGATCTGAAACCAAATCAGTAAATGAATGATATGGTGGAGTATAATTCCCAATATTAGTATTATTTGAAATACTTTCCACTACTTTTTTGGATGTGTATGTATTTTCAGATGGAACAAACACATATGAATTTGAATCATTAGTATAATGAATATCCACAGTAAAATTATAATTATTATTTATGACGTCTGGAACTACATATTCATTAGCTAATTGTTCTGACATATTATTTACTGAAAGAGAATTTTCATTATTTTCATCAGAGCTATTTTTATTAGCTTTTGTAGCATCCACCATGTAGATATCATAACAATATTTTAAATCTTTCTCATTTTGTAAAGTAGATACAATAGAATTTGATTTATCTTCCTTTTGATCAACTCCAACAATCAGAGCAACCTTAACATTTGACGATGAATTACCTATATTTGAAATTTTACTCACAGTTCCATAAGAATTATTCCCAATCAAAGTAGATTGTGGTGAAGTATCATTTTCAAGTTCTATATCCGTAGTATTCGTTTCCTCCACTTCAACAGGAGCAGTTGAAGTTCCACCATTTAATGCAACAGTAGCAACCATCACACAAATAATAGCAATAACCAACACAGCCAACATTAGCAATGGATTACTAAGAGGATTATTAGAACCATCCCTCATAATTATAACCTCTATTTGTTAAATAAAGTTTTTTAGAAAACTATTAATTGAGACATTATTATATTAACATTAAATGTAAAAATATTCAAAATAAAACAAATCAGAACATTAATACATTCATTTATCAAATTTAAATTATTAAAGACCAAATATAATAACTTACACCATTAATAAATTCCTAATATTATAATATAATATATCTTTTATTTTTAATAAAAACTATGTTAAAATAAATAAAAAAATTTCCAATAACTTAAAAAAACAAGCAACGAAAAAAAAAGAAAAAATAATAAAATAATCAATGAAATATAAGATAAATTTCATTATAATAATTTGAAACTATAAAATACAAAAAACAAATAATCAACAACAAACAAAATTCAAAAGAAATAAAAAAGAAATAATTTAAATAAAGTATATTAATTTGTATTTACTAAAAGTTAATTAATATAGACAAAAAATTTATGATATAATAATATTATAAAAAAAATTAAAAATATGATTCCTCTGCAGTTGCAGAAAGAAAAATATTAATATACACAGCAAGGGTGATATAATGACAGGAATTGTTGGATACGGAGCACATATTCCCTCTTACAGAATAAAAGTAGAAGAAATTGCTAAAGTATGGGGAGATGACCCAAACTCCATTTCAAAAGGATTAGTCGTAAACGAAAAATCAGTACCAGGGCCAGATGAAGACACTGTAACAATATCAGTTGAAGCAGCAAGACGTGCATTAAAACGTGCCGAAATAAACCCGGAAGATATTGGAGCTATTTATGTTGGATCAGAATCACACCCATACGCAGTAAAACCTACTGCAACAATAGTAGCTGATGCAATCAGAGCAGCACCAAATTTAACCGCTGCTGATTTAGAATTTGCATGTAAAGCAGGAACTGCAGGTATTCAAGCTGCAATGGGACTTGTAAAATCAGGCATTATAAAATATGGTTTAGCAATTGGTGCAGACACTTCACAAGGAGCACCAGGAGATGCATTAGAATACACCGCATCTGCAGGAGGAGCCGCATTCATAATTGGTGAAGACAATACCCTAGCAGACATTAATGAAACTTGTAGTTTCACAACAGACACCCCCGATTTCTACAGAAGAGAAGGAGAAACATATCCATCACACGGTGGAAGATTTACAGGTGAACCTGCATACTTCAAACACGTTCTTGGAGCAGCAAACAGAATGCTAGAAAAAACAGGAACCACAGCGGAAGACTATGATTATGCAGTATTCCACCAACCTAATGGTAAATTCTACTTAAGAGCTGCAAAAAAATTAGGATTTAAAGAAGAACAATATAAACAAGGATTATTAACACCAAATATAGGAAACACTTACTCTGGAGCAACACCTTTAGGACTTGCATCAATATTAGACATAGCAAAACCTGGAGATAAAATATTTGCAGTATCCTATGGTTCAGGAGCAGGAAGTGATGCATTTACAATAACAGTAAATGATAGAATTGAAGAAGTAAGAAACAATGCAAAAACACTTGATGAAATCCAGAAAAACTTAACATATGTAGACTATGCTACTTATGCCAAATTTAAAGGAAAAATTAAAATGGATTAAAAAAATAGGGATAAAAAAAATTGAATGTTGATAAAAAGGTGAAAAAATGAGAGACGTAGCAATTGTAGGAGTATCCCAAACTAAATTCGGAGAACTATGGGATAAATCTTTCAGAGATTTAGTAGTTGAAGCAGGAATAGAAGCTATAACAGATGCAAATATGTCTGGAGAAAAAATTGATGCAATGTATATTGGAAACATGTCTGGTGGACTTTTCGTTGGACAAGAACATATAGGAGCATTAATTGCAGAACATTCAGGACTTGCACCAATTCCATCTACAAGAGTAGAAGCCGCATGTGCATCAGGAGGTTTAGCTTTAAGACAAGCAATTATGGCTGTAGCATCCGGTTATTACGACAACGTAATGGCAGCAGGTGTTGAAAAAATGACCGATGTAGTAGATGCAACACCAGCAATTGCCGCTGCATCAGATCAAGAATGGGAAGCACAACAAGGGGTAACTTTCCCTTCATTATATGCAATGATGGCAAGAAGACACATGCACGAATACGGAACCACACGTGAACAGATTGCAGGATTTGCAGTATTAGGACATAAAAATGGAGCATTAAATCCAAAAGCACAATTCCAAAGAGAAATAAGTGTAGAAGCTGTACTTAAGTCAACAAAAGTTGCAGCCCCCCTAAACATTTTAGACTGTTCACCAGTTTCTGATGGAGCAGCCGCAATCATAGTATGCCCAGCAGAAGATGCTAAAAAATATTCAGACACACCAATATATGTAAAAGCATCAACACAAGCATCAGACACAATTGCATTACATAGCAGAAAATCATTAACAACCATCCAATCCACCATCAATGCATCACGTAAAGCATATGATATTGCCGGAGTAACTGCTAAAGACATTGACGTAGCTGAAGTACACGACTGTTTCAGTATAAATGGATTACTTGCTATAGAAGATTTAGGTTTCTTTGAAAAAGGAAAAGGTGGTCCAGCTATTGAAGAGGGTTTAATTGAAAGAGATGGTGAAGTTGCAGTAAACCCATCCGGTGGATTAAAAGCCAGAGGTCACCCATTAGGTGCTACAGGTATTGCACAAGCAAGTGAAATAACCTGGCAACTAAGAGGAGATGCAGATAAAAGACAAGTTGACGGTGCAGAGGTAGGACTTACCCAAAACATCGGAGGAACTGGAGGTACTGTTGCAGTACATATTCTATCAAGAAATAAATAAAAAAAATATTTCCCATCACCACCACCTCTTTTCTACTATTTTAAAATACTTAATATGTTTGAACTACCATATATAATAATATAATAAAGGGAAGTGAAAACATTGAGCGTTATAAAGAAAATTATTACGGCAATATTCCTAATATTAATTATAGTCACAGTTCCTTATTTAATATATGAATGGCATTCTCACACTACCCTTGGTTCAACCGATACGGGATACGTGACAAAAGACACATATAATCATTATAATGCTAAAACCAAAATAGTTTTAATCACAGGAATTCATCCAAGAGAAAAATTAGCTATAAATCCCGAAATAGAATCTGCGAAACGATTTGCATTAACACATAATGCTATTTTAGTTAACTATAATGTTACAGTTACTAAAGATGCTGAAGATTATCAGAAAAGTAGATATAACGGAGAACATTTAGTCAATGAAATAGTATTACCGGACATTTATAAAAATGGGGCAGATGCAGTAATTATTAGTCATTCCCATATTGAAGGTTATGGCGAAGGTTTTTATATTGCAACCCCTGCAATGGATGATGCATCTGTAGAAATGGCTGAAAAAATAGAACAGTCTGGAATAGATTTTAATTACTTTAGAACTGCTAAAAATACAAGTTACGAAAGTACTTCAATAGAATTAACTTCAAAACCTTTAGCAGATGCAGGTTACCCCACATTTGTTTATGAAATTCCGGAAAACATTACTGAACAAGAAGCTACAGATAGAACATATGATCTATTAAATGAAATCAATAAAATATTAACCAATTAAATGGTTAATCTATTCTTTTTTTATCATTTATGTAATTCGATGAATTCATCACGATATTTATCAAATCTTTCCATATATTTAGCAAATTCTTTATCATACTCATCAAGTACTTTTTGAGGTGCTTCTATTTCCAATTCACAACCATCAAATAGTAATAATTTTATTTCAAGTAATGTAAAAAAATCTGAAAATAAAGTTATTGCTAAATTCAAATAATCATCTAATTCATATAATGGATCCAACAATAAACATTCCATCATTTCTTTAGTTTCTATAAAGTAAGGAAACTCATGAGTAATCAAATCGTTTGAATATAAATTATCTGAAATTTTATCAAAAGATCCAAAGAGTATATCCATTATATCCATAAGAACTACAGTAGATAATCCTTTAGGTGCTTCTGTATCCATGCTCCAAAAAGATGCTGAAGTCATATTTCTTAGAGATTCCATTAATGCTATCCCTAATTTTTTATATTCTGTAATATCTCCAAAGAATAGTTCATTAAAATCTAATATTTTATCCATAAAAAACACGCATATAACTTCAATATATAATGTTTTGTAAAAAATAAAATATATAATTAGTGAGACTTGGCAATGATAATTTTTAAATACTAAAAAGTATTACTCATTGTTAGCTTTTAAATAAAAAAAAGTTAATCCATGAGAAATTCATGGATTTTTCCTGAAAAATTAATACTCTAGAAAATCTAATAGTCTAATTTTTACTTTAAGGATAATAATGTTTGTTAGGCTTTAGCCCAATTACATTGGCATTCCGCCCATTCCACCCATATCTGGTGCACCTGCTGCTGCAGCTACATCACCTTGGCTGGAAGAAGCTATTACATCGTCAATTCTTAAAATCATTTCAGCTGCTTCTGCTGCAGATTGAATTGCTTGTTTTTTAACTCTTTGAGGTTCGATAACTCCTGCTTCTTTCATGTCAGCTACTCCACCTTCAAATACATTTAATCCCATTAAATCTGATTTTTCGTGAGCTGCTCTTAAGTCTACTAATGAATCAATACTGTCAAGACCTGCGTTTTCTGCAAGAGTTCTAGGAACTATTTCTAATGCTTCTGCAAATGCCATTACTGCTAATTGTTCTCTTCCACTAATGGTTTCTGCATAATCTTTTAATCCTTTTGCAATTGCTATTTCTGGAGCTCCTCCACCAACAACAACTTTTCCATCTTCAACTGTTGAAGCTACTACTCCAATTGCATCTTCTACTGCTCTTTCAATTTCATCCACTACGTGACTTGTTGAACCTCTTAATAATAAGGTTACTGCTTTTGGATCTTTACATTCTTTTACAAAAATCATGTCGTCACCGGATACTTTGTCTTCTGCTACTAATCCAGCGTCTCCTAAGTCTGCTTCAGTTAAGTCTTGGATGTTTGTAAGGATTTTTCCACCAGTTGCTTTTGCTAATTTTTCCATATCTGATTTTTTAATTCTTCTTGCTGCTAAAATTCCTGCTTTAGCTAAGTAGTGTTGTGCTAAGTCGTCGATACCTTTTTGACAGAATAATACGTTTGCTCCTGCATCTGCTAATCCATCAATCATTTCTTTAATCATTGCTTCTTCTTGTTCGATGAATGCTTGCATTTGTGCTGGGTCAGTGATTCTTATTTCTGCATCAACTTCGGTTTCTTTAACTTCTATTGCACTGTTGATTAATGCAATTTTTGCGTTTTCAATTGTTGAAGGCATTCCTGGGTGAACTTTTTCTTTGTCTATAATGACTCCAGATACTAATTCTGAATCTTCAATTGCTGCTCCATCTTTAGATTCAATTTTTATTTGTTCTGTATCTACTTTACCGTCTTCAACTACTTGGTTTACTGCACCAACTATAAGTTCTGCTAAAGGTTCTCTTGCTTTTTCTGTTCCTTTACCTGTCATTGCAGTCATTGCAACTTTGGTTAATGTGTCTTTATCAGATGAGTCTAATGAAATATCTTCTAATATTTCTTGTGCTTTTTGTGCTGCTTGTCTGTAACCTAATGCTATGATGGTAGGGTGGATTTCTTTGTCTAATAATTCTTCAGATCTTTTGAGTAATTCTCCTGCGATAATTACTGCTGTTGTTGTTCCGTCTCCTACTTCATCTTCTTGGGTTTTTGCAACTTCTACTAACATTTTTGCAGCTGGGTGTTCGATATCCATTTCTTTGAGGATTGTTACACCATCGTTTGTAACTACGATGTCTCCGATACCGTCTACTAACATTTTATCCATACCTTTTGGACCTAATGTGGTTCTTACGGTTTCTGCTAATACTTTTCCAGCTAATATGTTATTTCTTTGTGCATCTCTTCCTAAAGCTCTTGATGTTCCTTCAGGTAAGATGATTAATGGTTGTTGTTGTTGTGCCATTTTATTACCTCTAATAATTTAAAATATATATTAATTTTTTTTAAAATTTTTTTAGTTTAAATATTTCATTAAATTAATTTTTTTATAATCAGTCTATATTCATAAATGGGTTTGATTTAATATAAATACTTTACGGTTATTTTTCTGTATTAAATATAGTAAAATAGAAAAACAATTCAAAATAAAAAATAAGAAATAAAAAAAGTTCAATTAAAAAAAGATTAAAGTTCGAGTTCAACATCATTTTTAACCCAAATAATTTTGTCTCCGTCCCTAGCACGTTGACAATACCCTCTTTTTTCTAATGCTTTAAGTGTTTTTGCGAAACTTTCTTTTTCAAGTTCGGTAAAACCAAGCTCTACTAAATATTCATATAACTCACTTGCACTTTTTGCATCAGGTAATAAATGATAAATCTGAGATTGGAAACTAGTTAAACCTGGCAATGGTTTGGATATCATTGCAACAAAGTAATCTTTAAATTTAGACATGTCCTTTATTTGAACATCCTTCTCATTCACAACATTATTCAATTTAACGATTTCTTGATCTAATTTTTCAACATCCTCTTCTAATAACTTAGCTTTTTCTAAGTCAGCACTAAGAGAAGTAATTTGTTTTTCATAACCAGATTTTATATCTGCTTTTTCGAGTTCCAATTCCCTTATACGTGGCTGTAAACCTTTAAGTTTATCAAGTTCTTCATTTTTATCATGTAATAACTGTTTGTGATCATCTATATCTTTGTTTTTACGATCTATGATATCTTTCAACTCTTGAATTCTAGTTTTTTCTTCGATTATTAGCTTGTTATTTTCTGATAATTCATTATCTTTATCAGTGATTTGAACTGTCATCTCATTAATTAAAGATTTTGACTTTGTTAACTCTTTAGACATTGAATCCATTTTTTCAAGTTTTCTGCTTGAATCTGCCACTTCCATTTTTAGATTACTAATTAATACATCCTTACCAGCAATTTTATTATTTAAATCTTCTAAATCATCATTTCTAAGCTTAAGTTTGTTTTCAAAACGTTGAACTTCTTTGTTTAAATCTTCCAATAATTCATCTTGTTTTGTGATGGTGTCTTCCTTAGCTTGTATAATTGATTCGGACTGATTGACTTCTTTTGTTTTTTCATCTAATTCAGATTGAATGAGAACCATATCTTTATTAGTTAAATCAAGTTTTTCGGATAGCTCATCAATTTTGAAGTTTCTTTGACTTAATAATGAATTTAATTTAGAAATCTCCTGATTTTTATAATCAACTGATTTGTTGAAGTTCTCATTTAATTTGAAAATTTCATCATCTTTAGATTTGATCTTATCTTCTACTACTTCATATTCTTTAGATAATTGATCTTTTAATTGTTTTATTTCTTCTTGAGATACTTGTATATTATTTCTTAATTCTTTAATTGTTTCAGTTTTGGTTGCTGATTCTTTTTCTTTAGATTTCAATAATTTTTTTAATTGTGATATTTCAATATCTTTTAGTTCTAATTTTTGTGGTAACGATGCAACCTTATCTTTATTGTCTTGAACTTCTTGTTTTAGTTTACTGATTTGAGTATCATTACTTTTTTTCATATCAAATGTATCATTCTTGAATTTCTTAAATTCTAAATCTTTTTCTTTGACAAGTAATTTTAAGGAATCATTTTCTTGTTGTAATCTATTCATTTCAGAATTTCTTTTATTCAATGCATTGTCCAAATATTCTTTTTCTGTTTTAAGTTTTTCAGTATTGTTTGTAAATTCTGAAAGTCCGTCGTTTAAATCAGAAATTTGTTTTGTTGTTGATTTACGCAACTGGTTATAATCCAATTTAAGTTTATCATATTCTGCATCTTTTTCATATAATAATTTTTTAGTTTCTTTAAGTTCTTTTTCCAATGAATCAGAATTTTCAGAAGATTTTACTTGAATATCAATATCATCTAATTTTAGTTTTAATGAAGCAATTTCATCATTTTTTTGTGATAACAAATCTTCTAATTCTTTAATTTTTTCAGAACTTGATTTTCCATTCATTGTTAAAGAGTTAATTTCTAAATCCTTTTCATTTGTTTTTTCTTTGAGTGAAGAAAGTTCATTAGAAATATTTTTCTTAGATTCTTCCAAATCATTGAATTTGACTTGTAAATTATCGAAATCTTCTGTTTTTGATTCAAGTTTTTGAGATAATGATTCCACAATAGCATCTTTTTCCAATAAATCAAGTTGTAATGCATCATACTCCTTAATTTTATTATCTAAATCTTGTTTAACTGACTCCAATTCTTTAGCGCCATTTTTTTCTTGAGAACCTAAATTATTTAACTTATCCGTTAAGTTAATTATTTCACTTTCTTTAGATGTTAATTGATCATTTTTTTCTAGAAGTTCTTGTTTTAATGATTCCATTTCTTTAGTTAATTCAGGATTATCTTGAATTTCTACATTGCTTGAATCTTTCAAATCGGCGTTTTCTTTTTCTAATTCTGCAATTTTGTATTCATTTATTTTATTTAAATCTTGAACACGTTGTAATTCAGATTGAACTTGAATTAATTCATTTGATTTTTTAGTGAAATCATCAATGAGTGAACCCATACCTTCTTCAGAAGCAGACGCTTGAACTTTTTGAGTATTTTTAAGTTCTTGGTTTTCTTTTTCTAATGAAGCTATTTTCTGTTTTAAGTTGTCAATTGATTCATCATCTACGTCTACTACTTCTAGTGTTTTTGATGATTCTAATTCTTTGACTTGTTCTTCTAAGTCTTTTATTTTATTATTAGCTTCAGCAAGTTCTTTTTCTTTATTTTTTATTAAATCATCAGTTGGAGTACTTGCTTCATCTAATTTAGAAGTTAACTCTTCGATTTCTTTTTCATATTTTTTTATTTGTTGGTCTTTTGCAGATACTTCTATGGTTAACTGATTTTTAAGTACAGGAATTTCTTTCAATTCTTCTGTTTGTCTATCAATAACGGATTTTAATTGTGTAATCTCAGTACTTGAAGATGAAGCCTTTAATTCTTCATTTTGTTCTTTTAATCTACTTATTTCAAGATTTAATTCTTTTTCTGTTTTGCTCAGAGCATCTTGACTAGCACTTTTTAGTTCGTTTATTGTTTGGTTCTGAGATTCGATTGTTTTTGTTTTTGTTTGAATTTCAGATTTTAAGCTAATTATCTGTTTTTTGTATTTATTTATGTCTGTTTCTCCAGATGAAGATGTTAATAAAGTTTCTTTAGCAACATTCAATTCTTTGATTTCTAAATCTTTTTCTTTAAGTTGTGTATCTTTTTCTTGTAACTGAATATCCTTTTCTTTAATAACTATGTCTCTTTTATTTATTTCTTCGGCCAATTCATTGATTTTAGCAGATAAATTGCTACTTTTATTCTCGTTTTGTATTAAAAGATTCTGAAATACTTCATTTGTTTTAATATCTCTGCCATCTTCATTTAATTGTTCTTTAAGACTGTTAATCTCTTTAAAACAAGATTTAACTAATTCTCTCAACTCTTCTGATTCAACATCCTTTAAAAACGCCATTGTGATCACTATTTAATATATATTTAATTCAATCTTTTAAAGTTTTTCTTTAACCCATATTTAATTTTTTTGTTGTTTTTGTATTAAGTATCGTTCAAGCAAATAAGCAACGATAAAACCCAAAATAAATCCTCCCAGAACATCTGATGGATAATGAACCCCCATATATAATCTAGACAAAGCTACGATTATTGGAATCAACATAAAATACCATTTCTGATATTCTGAAGATAATATATATGCCATTGCTGTTGAAGTTGATGTGTGTCCTGATGGAAATGACATGTCACTTTCGGTAGCTAACACAATCAGTGACGATAATTCAGTGTACGGTCTAGGACGCATTATCCATAATTTAATTAATTGAGTCACGATTGTTACGGCCACAAGCACTATAATTAATTTTTTTGCTATGTTTTTTCCTTTTTGACCTCCAAATAGATATAATAATATAATTATTGCAACCCAAAATGCAAGAAGACCCATATAAGATATGAGCATAGCCACATTATCTGTTAGCATGTTATGAAATGAATGATTAACTAACTCCAATATAAGTACATCTAGTGAATATAAAAAAGAAAACATTTTATCCACCACAAAAAGTAAGAAAAAAGAAAAAATTATAAGTATAATTTGGAAATTAATTGAGCATTTAAAATTGAAGCTCCTGCTGCCCCACGTATGGTATTATGGCCTACAAGAGTATATTTGAAACTGTTTTCAAATACGTCTTCCCGTACTCTACCTACTGATACACTCATACCATGACCAGAATCTCTATCCATACGAGGTTGTGGTCTATCAACTTCTTTTCTTACTATAACTGGTTGTTCAGGTGCAAAAGACAATCCCTCTTTTTGAGGAATTCCACGGAAGTCATTCATTGATTTTTCAATATCTTCAACACTTACATCATCTTCTTCAAATTCAATTGATACTGATTCTGTGTGTCCATCAACAACTCCTACCCTATTACATGAAGCACTTAAAGAGAAATTTGCTTTCTCAACCAATCCTCCATTTGCTTTACCCAATAAATGTAAAGTTTCGGATTGCATTTTTTCTTCTTCCCCGCCAATATATGGTATAATATTGTCTAGAATACCCATGGAGGGCACTCCATTATATCCTGCCCCACTTACTGCCTGCATTGTTGTAACAGATACTCTTTTAAAAGTATATTTGTCAAACAATGGTTTGAGTGTTAAAGTTAATGCAATTGTTGAACAGTTAGGATTTGTTACAATACAACCATCCCATCCATTAATATCCTTCTGTGTTTCCATCATTTCAAGATGTTCAGGGTTTACTTCAGGGATTACCAAAGGAATATTTTCTTTCATACGGTTAACACTTGCATTTGATGCAACAATGAATTTTTCTGCAAAAGCTGCTTCGACAGGTTCAGCTAATCCTGCAGGCAATGATGCAAATACAAAATCCACATCATCACTTACTTCAGCCGGATCTGTGTTAACAATTTTCATATCTTTTACTTCATCAGGTATTGGTGTTGTTTGATGCCATGTAACTGCATCTTCATATCGTTTACCTGCTGATTTTTTTGAGGCTGCTACATTAACTATATTAAAATCAGGAATTTGAGACAATAATTGAATAAATCTTTGTCCAACCATACCTGTAGCACCTAATACACATACATTTCGTACCATAATATCACTTTTATTTATTATAATCCTAATACATCAAACATGTCAGCTATAGCTTTGTCTTGTGATGTCATCAAATAATTAACTGCTCTTATTACACCATTAACAAATGCTTGTCTTGTGGATGCTCTGTGAATAACTTCTATTCTTTCACCATCACCACAGAACATTACTGTATGATCACCTACAATATCGCCACCACGAACTGCATGAATTCCTATTTCATCTTTTGGACGTTTACCTACCATACCTTCTCTTCCATAACAAGCAGTTTCATTTAAACTTAAGTCTAAGTTTTCTGCAACAATTTCTGCTGCTCTCTTGGCGGTTCCTGAAGGTGCATCTTGTTTATTGTGGTGATGTGCTTCGACTATTTCAACATCATATTCATGACCCAATATTTTTGCAACTTGACCAACAATTTCAAAGAATACGTTTACTCCTGTAGCCATATTAGGTGATATTACTGCTTTAATATTGTTTTCTTTGATAGCGTTATGCATAATTTCCAATTGATCATCCTTAATGCCTGTAGTACCTACTACAACATTAACTCCACATTCAGCACATGTTTTAACTGTTTCAACTGCTGCTGTAGCGATAGTAAAATCAATTAATACATCAGGTTTTACTGATTCAAGTTCAGATTTTAAATCTTGTGAACCAATAATTTTTACACCGATTGTTCCTAATCCAATTTGTTCTCCGACATCTTTTCCTGCAAGAGGAGAGTTAGGTATTTCTATACCCATAACTACTTCCATATTTTCTTGTTCTTGTACAGTTCTTATGATTTTTGAACCCATATTTCCTGCACAACCAGTAACTGCAACTCTTATCATTCTTTCACCTTAAATTAAATCATATTTTTTCATTACTTCCTGTAATATCTCATCATTTGCTTCAGTCATTTCAAGTAATGGTAATCTTAAACCGCCCATATTTTTACCCATTAAATTTAATGCTCTTTTTGCTGGAGCTGGACTTGCTTCTATAAACATCACATCCATTAAATCAAATAAATCATTGGATAATTTTCTTGCTTCATCATAGTTTCCATTTAAAGCTTCTCTTACCATTGTTGACATTTCTGATGGTAATACATTTGCTGCAACACTAATTACTCCTCGTGCTCCTTGGGCAATCATAGGTAAAGTTAATGAGTCATTACCTGATAAAACTGTGAAATTTTCTGTTAAATTCTCTTTTTCCAATTCATTGAATACTGAAGCCAATTTATTTAAATCAGGATTTGCTTCCTTAATTGCAACTATGTTATCTAATTTTGCTATATCAACTATGGATTCAACTGATAAATCAATACCTGTTCTTGAAGGTACATTGTAAGCAATTATAGGAATGTCGTTTGAATCATTTAATAATTTGAAATGTTCATATAACCCCTTTTGTTGTGGCTTATTATAGTAAGGAGTTATAACTAATGCCGCATCTGCACCTGTATTTTCTGCATATTTAACTAAATCCATTGCTTCTGAAGTGGCATTGCTTCCAGCACCTGCAATAGTTAATGCTCGACCATCTACTTGGTCAATCATTATATCAATTACTTTTTGATGTTCTTCATGAGTCATTGTTGCTGATTCACCAGTAGTTCCTGCAGCAAGAATACCTTCAACTCCACCTTCTATTAGAAAATCTATTAAATTTCTATACTCTTCTTCATTAATGTTTTTATCATCGTCCAATGGTGTAACCATAGCGACATGTGTTCCATCTAAATTCATTGTAAAGTCTCCTTTATTAATTCATATGCTTTATCACCATCTTCCCAGTCAACAAATACGACTACAGATGTTTGACTAGAAGATAATTCTACTATATTGATATTATTTTCATGTAATGGATTCGTTATATTGGCTATGATGCCAGGCGTATCTATAAAATCATGACTAACTACAGAAATCATTGCAATTTTTTGACCTAATGAAATTGAACTATATCTATCTCCACCAATTACTAGTTCATGTAATAATTTATGTGCTTTTGTTGCATCTTCTTCTTTAAAGAATAAAGTAATAGAACTTTCGCCAGTGGATATGCCATAAATTCCTAAGCCATTATCACTAACTTTCTTGGTGATGTCTGCAATTATCCCGTTTTTGTTCATTAATTCTTCGCCTACAACTGCAATTACAGACAATTTCTCGTTTAATTTCATTATTGAAATTACTTCTTCTTCAGGATGCGCTGGACCTATAATGTCCGTCCCATGAACTCTTAAATCACCATATTCAAAACTAATAATTTTTGCTTTAATCTCTGGATCTTTGTATCTTAAGGCATTTGGATGTAATACTTGAGCACCATAATTTGCCAAATCAATCATTTCTTCTACTGTTATCTTATCCAACTTCTCTGCTGTGTCCAATTTACGTGGATCAGTAGACATTACACCTTTTACATCAGTGACTATCACTACTTCATCTGCTCCCAAACAATGACCTAATAGGAAAGCTGAAACATCACTTCCACCTCTTCCAAGTGTTGTAACTGAACCTTCCAAATCTTTTCCTAAGAAACCACAGATTACTGGAATAATTCCTTGATTAATTAATTTTGCAATGTGTTCTTGTGCCCGTTTTTTAGTTTCTTCTTTATCTATCATTGCATTTAAGTAATCACTATCTGTAATTACAGGCCATTTTTCACTAAATGGGTCGATATATTCTGATTTTACCCCTAATGATTCAATGGTTGCTGCCATAATCCTTACACTTTGCATTTCACCCATTGCCAGTATTCCGGCTAACTGTTTGGAAGTAACTGAGTCACCAATTGATTCTTTAACCAACTTTATAGATTCATCAGTAGTTTTGTTTATAGCGGAGACTACAACAACAACTTTATTTCCTTTCATGTATTCATCTACGACTGATTTAGCAGCTTTATTAATCCTTTCACCAGTTCCGACGGAGGTTCCACCAAATTTCGCCACAACGATTCCCATAAATTCACCTTTTAATTAATTGATTATATAGAAAATATTGTTCATTTTTTCATGAACTTATAATATAATTATTCCTAATAATATATGTGATTTATATAATAATAAAATTTATGTTAGAATATCTGTTAAAACTTTAATTTTTGAAAAAAAGTTTAGATATTAATACAATTTTAAAAAAGGATTTTGTTTAGTTTCAATTATTTCACATATCTAAAAAGGGCCATATAAAATTAAATTAACAGTGTTAATTTTTAGATTATGTCAATAAAATCGTTAGAAATAATGATGAAAAATTATTTAAAATATAAAAAAAAGTGAGAGTCAATAATGTGCTTATTGATCCATTAAATGAGTTGCGTAACCTGCAATTTGGTTTCTTAAGTGTTTTGTAGATACTGTTGAGTATTCTGCTACAACTTGTTTGTTGTTTTCAAAATCATTATTAAATTTATCACCGTGTAATTCTAATAATTCTTTTGCTGTTCTTTTTACAAATGTTGTTCTAATATTTCCCATAATCAAACCTCCAAAATTTCAATGTATAATTTTAATTAACGTTAATTTATAAATATTTTTTTTGCTCTTCTTTGCTTATTGCTGCTAATAATTCAAATACTTCAACAACTTTATCCGTATTTATTTCTTTATCTGCAACAGCATTTATTACCTTATTACGTATAATTTCTTCTCTAGAAGCATCAAAAAGATCCTTCTTTAAAACTTTTTTTGCCGTGACAATATCTTTAGCAAGAGCTGTCCTTTCAAGAATTAATTCTAAAATTTGATTATCAAATTCATCAATTTTTCTTCTTGAATTTTCCAACAAATTATTTGCTTCTTTTTCATCCATATAATCACTTTATATAACTACCGATCCAATATTATCCGGTTTTGTTTCTATTACACGTCCAGGATATTTAGATAATGCATTCTTAATTTCATCAATTTTTGTATCATTATCAACTAAAATAGTATATGCAGAACCTGTACCAGATAATCCTGCGGCAGTAGCTCCTGCTGTTAACGCATCCATTGCAATTTGACTATCTAAATTCAATGATGCACAATATAAGAAGCCATTTAAGGTTAGAGCCTTTTCAATATTATTATTAATTGCATTTTCAAATGCAATTTCCACAAGTGATGCCAAAGTTTGCATTCTTTTTACATCAGACTGTGCAGTATATAAAGATTTGTTTGGTATATATATTAATACTTTCTCATAATCTACAAGATACTCTTTTAATATTTTACGTCCATAATTGTCTGTAATTTTCCAACCACCATAAAATGATGCTGAAGCATCGTCATAAGCCCCCGTTGCTGTTACACCACATTCTAATGATGCATCAATACCCATATTTAATATATCTTCCTTAACAATGCCAACATCATCCAGATTCATATTGGCTTCATCTAGAAGAGCAATCATTGTTGCATAAACAACAGAATTTGATGTTGCACTACTGCTAGATAACCCCGAACCTGGAGGTATATCCGATTTTGTTTCAATTTTTAATCTAATATTTTTTAAATTAAATTCTGGAACTTCACATAACCTTTCATAAGCCATTTTAGCACATAAATTCATCAAACTAATATCCATATCAGGATCATCTAAACTTTGTGAAATAATTTCTATGTCCTCATTTGCATCATAGCCTATTACTTTAACATCAGCAGTTACATATAGTTCAATCCCAAATGCAGAACCCTTTCCAATACTTATTGCATTTATTACCGTTGCTGAAGCTGGTGACCTAACTTTTACCATAATAATCTTCTTTCCATTTTCGTATAATATATTATAATATATACTCAAAGTATAAATAATATCAATAATAACTATTAATAAATAATACAGGAGAAAAATAAAATGAGCGTAAAATTGGAAGTATTTACATCACAATCATGTCCTTACTGTCCTATGGCAGTTGCTGCTGCAGAAAAAGCAGTAGAAGAATTAGGAGACGACGTAGACTATGAACATTTAAATGTTGATGAAAATCTAGACAAAGTTCGAGAATATCAAATTATGTCCGTACCTACAATAGTTGTAGATGGCGAAGTTGCATTTATTGGTGCACCAGAACCTGAAGAAATAGTTAGAAAAATTAAAAAAACACTTTTAAGAAAAAAATAAATTATAAAGCTACATCCCCTCCCACCATTTAAATTTTAAATATTTTACTTTTCAAATTCTATTTTTGTAAAAATAATTTTAGTCAGTATTGACAAACACTAATATTATATAACTTTTATTAGGATGGGATTGAAATAGAAGCTCATAAAAATTCAAAAGAAAAGTCAGGTATTACAACAGGAAGCTGTGCAACCGCAGCAAGTGTTGCTGCTTTACTAAATATTATCGGTGAACCTCCTGAAGTAGTTACTATTCAAGCACCTACAAGTAATTTAACTGTAGAAATCAAAGAAAGCAAACAAATTAGTGATATTCAATCTACTGCTTCAGTAATTAAGCCAACATATAATGATCCTGATGTTACAAGAGGAATAGAAGTTGTTTCGGAAGTAACATTAACAGACACAGGTATTGTTGAAATTACTGCTGGTGAGGGAGTAGGTAAAGTTACTAAACCTGGACTTCAAATAGAAGTTGGTGAATATGCAATTAACCCTGTTCCTCGTAAGATGATTAAAGAAAATGTTGAAAAATATTTACCTGAAGATAAAGGTGCAATTGTAAAAATTATCATTCCAGAAGGAAAAAAGTTAGCTCCTAAAACCATGAATAGTAGATTGGGAATTATTGATGGCATATCAGTATTAGGTACTACTGGTATTGCAAGGCCAATGTCTTCCAAAGCATATACTGATTCTTTAAGAGTTCAGATTGATGTTGCTGTTGCCAATAATTTTAAGGATTTGTTATTTGTTCCAGGAAATATTGGAACTAGGATTGCAAAGGAACGCTTAATCATTGAAGATGATGAAATTATTGAAATGAGTAATTTCGTTGGATATATGCTTGAAGAAGCTGATAAAACACATGAGATAGATTCCATTACCTTGTTTGGTCATGCAGGTAAACTAATTAAAATTGCAGCAGGTATTTTTAACACGAAACAAAGTATTGCCGATAGCCGTCGTGAGATTATGACAGCATACTCTGCTTTAGCTGGTGTTGACATAAAAACACTGAAGGAAATTTTTGACTGCATTACAACAGAGGACGTTATAAAAATCTTAGATGAACAAGAAGCAACAACCGATGTATTTGAATTAATTTCTGATGAAATTATTAAATTATGTGAACTTAAGTTTAATATTAAATTCCATGTTATTATTGTTAGAATGAATGGTGATGTCTTAAATCCATCACAAATTAATCAGATTCCATTTGAATGGAAGTAATTATTTAGAAGGGACTTTTATGAATATCTGTATTGTTGGTCAATATCCCCCACAAGTAGGGGGAATTGCTACATATACTAAACAATTAGAGGATAAACTTCGTGAAGAAGGACATGATGTTTATATTTTAACTTATAAACAAGACCGCGATTCTTCTTCAAATATTTATGAGGCCAATAGTATCAATATTCCTTTAATAAGAGGTTTAAGTTTTATTATCTCCAGTTATTTTATGTTAAGAAAGATTGTTAAAAAACATGACATTGATATTATTCATGCCAATTATATTATTCCTCCAGGACTAGTGAGTGTTTTAACAAAAAATCCGGCTAAAAAAATTATTACAGTTCATGGTTCTGACATAAATATACTACCTAATAACAAGTTACTTAGACCCCTCATAAAATATACATTAAAAAAAGCAGATGCCCTGTATTTTGTGAGTGATAAATTGAAAGATAAAGCAATTGACTTAGGTGTCAACAATTTGGAAAAAAAATCAGAAATTACCCCAAACACAGTAAACACCAACAAGTTCAAACCACAACAAGGAAAGAATAAAATATTAGAAGAATATAAAACCCCCATCGTAATGTTTATAGGAAATTTAGTAGAACAAAAAGGTTTAAAGTATTTGCTAGAAGCCAAACAGTATTCTAAAGAAGAGTATACTTTATTAATATATGGAGACGGTGCAGAAAAAGAATCGTTGCAAAACTACATTGACACCCACAATTTAAATGACACATACCTAATGGGAAAAACCAACACCCCTGAATTACTAATACCTGAATCAGACATAATGGTACTTCCATCAATATCAGAAGGAGCAAGCATAGTAGCATTAGAAAGCATGAGTTGTCAGAAAGCATTCATTTCAACAGATACTGGAAATATAAAAGAGGTTATAACAAACAACGAAAATGGAATAATAGTACCTGCAAAAAATTCTAAGAAACTTTGCGAAGCTATAGATAAATTAGTATCAGATGAATCTAAACGTGAAACACTGGGAAAAAATGCTAGAAAATTGGTAATAAATAAATATTCTGAAATCCATATACCTTATTTAACAAAAAATGGTGAGGTGAAACATTGAGCAAAATCGATCCTAAAATTGAGGAAATAATGAAAAAATGTTATCCGTATATTGAAGAATACAACCCAGCCCAACAAGCAGTTATAGACTCAGGATACATTGAAACAAATGACAATTTCATAATTTCCATCCCTACTGCAAGTGGAAAAACTGTACTTGGTGTGTTGGCTGCACTTAAAGTACTGTTGCAAGGAGGAAAAGTAGTATATGCAGTACCTTTAATCTCCTTACAAAACGAAAAATTCAAGGAATTTAAAGTATTTGAAGAATTTGGATTTAAAGTTGGAAAGCATCCCTCTGCAAGTGATATATCAGTGATGGTTTTTGAATCATTTGATGCGCTTACACGATTTTCTAGAAACACTTTAAATGAAATTGACTTGGTGATTATAGATGAATTCCACATGATTGGTGACTACTCAAGAGGGCCAACAATTGAATGTGCAATTACTAGAATTAAAGAGCAAAACAAGGGAATACGAATTATTGCTTTATCTGCTACTTTACAAAATATGGATGAAATGGCCCATTGGTTAGAAGCTGAAGTAGTTACACATGATTACAGGCCTGTACCATTACATAAAGAAGTATTGTGTGCAGAAGAATTTGGAACCAAAGATAAGAATAATTTAGTGTTTAAAATATTAAATGATACACTAAACGATTCATCCCAAATGTTAACCTTTGTTTCAACACGACGTTTTACCGAATCATTAGCTCAGAACATGGCAAAAAAAATCGAAAGATATATTCCCGACGGTAAAAGAGAAATATTTAAAGATATTGCTGAGGACATACTTGAAGTTCCAAAAAGAAATAACTCCCAACCAACTGAAGTATGTTATAAATTAGCAGATTGCATTAAAAATGGTATAGCTTTTCATCATGCAGGCTTATTTGACAAACAAAAGGAAATTATTGAAGAAGAATTTGTCAAAGGAAACCTATTGATGATTACTGCAACACCTAGTTTAATGTATGGAGTAAATTTGCCATCAAAGAATGTTGTAATAAGAGATTATAATAGGTGGACTGACCAAGGTCAAACAAACATTCCCGTATTTGATTACGAACAAATGTCTGGTAGGGCTGGAAGGCCTGGTTTTGATACGGAGGGTTACTCATATTTATTAGCAAAAACCTATGATGAAGCATTCAGTTTAGATGATTTCTATGTACATGGTGAAATAGAGGTTACCAATTCAAAACTTATAGATAATGAGGATGCTGTGTTAAAACAAATAATTACCCAAGTTTCCAGTGGTTTTGCCAAGGATATTGAAGAACTGATTGACTTCTTTAATAAGACATTTTATGGATTTCAGATTTCACATACCTATAATACCATGAGTTTCGGATTTTCGGATGAATCAATCAAATACGAAATTTCTAGTGCACTGGAATATCTTATCCAAAATGGAATCTTAAGAGTTACACCATCAGGGCTCCAACCTACACCATTTGGTACATTAATTTCAAGAAACAATTACGCAGTTAAAACAGCAGTTAAACTAAAAGATTATTCTACCATGATGGGCAATGAATTCAATGTAGGATCATTAATTTACGAAATATCAAAAACTCCAGATATGCCTAAAATCAACACTAAATTTAAAGCAAACAAAGAAAATATTAAGGAAGTACTTAGTTCACAGGGAGTCTTTGTCAGTTTTATACAAAATAATGAATCAACAGCAGCCAGCTTACTTGAATGGATAAATGAAAAAAGAGAATTTGAAATTGAAAACTATTTAAAAGTATATGCTGCTTCTACAAGGCGTGCAAGTTATGAAGCGGCTAATTTAGTTAAATACTTCTATGATATTTGTGAAGTATTAGGTAATTACAAGTTCCTTAATGAAATTGACAAACTTAGTTCAAGATTATATTATGGTGTGAAAGAAGAATTATTACCATTAGTTATTGGAATTAAAAGACTTGGTCGTCAAAGAGCACGTGCTTTAATTGACGTATTCGGAAGTAATTTGTCTTATGCTACCGCTGATGAATTAACAAAAATTGATGGAATTGGTGAAAAAACTGCAGCCAACATTGTTGAATTTTATAAAAATAAGGAATAACCTATAAAGGAGATTAATATGATGGAACTTCATGAAGATATAAGTCTAAATGAATTAAAATCCATTATTAAAGAAATCGTGAATGATATTTCTTTAGAAGAATTATATGAATTATCTTATCAATTTAATGAAGATAATAAATATTTACCGAGAGAATATCGTAAAAAACATACCGAATCTGTTTTAAACGTTATAATGAATAGGTTTATAATGTTAAAAAATGATACTTCAACTTATAAAGGAAAACTTAAAAAAGAAGAAATAGAAAATATTAACCAAATATTAAAAAATGATAAAAATAAAAGAAACCATATCTTGAATATTATAGCAATTTACACTACATATCTTTTAGAGGAGCCAATACACACACCAAATACCACGTTTCCTGGACTTAAAAGTATTTACTTTGATGGAAATGACTATTATTGCCCTATAAAAAAGTTCCATATAAACAATAAGAAAGCATTATGTAAGTATTGTATTGCTAAAGTAACGGAATGATTGTTATGACAAAAGTAAAAGACATTTTCGAAGAAAAAATAAATAAAAATAAACTACTTCATGATGAATTAGTACAAAAAGAAATTAACGATTTAAATAAAAAACTTAAAAGTGAAAAGTATAAAATTGAAAATATGATAACAAACACTGGACTTGGAGTAGCTTATCATGATTTGATTGATTCCAAAGACATGTTAAATTCAGATTTACAACGAAATTTTAATAAAACTTATCACTCTATTGATGTTGAATTATATAAACTAAATAAAAAGATTGATAGAAAAAGTAAAATGGTTAATTACAAGTATAATAATAAAAAAGAAAAAGTTTTTAGCCAAATCAGAAGAAATATAATGTAGGAGAGTATTATCCTCCTCCTACTGCTCCTTCACCCATTTCTGCTGAAATTTCTCGTTTAATTTTTTCTTTTAATTCATCAGCAGATAATTCTTTATCATTACCATCTTCATCTTTATCAAATTTTTTAACGTATTTTTCATCGGTTAGTTCTACGTAATCTGTATTGTACCATAGTTTTGTTAATTCATTTTTAGCTATTTGTACCCATGAACCATTTTCATCGGTTCTGATGTCCAATACTTCACCTATGGTTCCAACGTTTGTGTAAATAATGTAAGAACCTATTTCAATTTCTCGACCTAATTTATCTGTCACTGACATAAGACACCTTCCTTATTATTAGTATTAATTCATATTATTATAAATTGATTTTCAATATTTCATCTAAAAGATTTTTATTATAAATTCCTTCCCTTATTATCTTGGGTTTATTTTGTGTTAAATCAATTATAGTAGATGCTTTATTTTTTTCTAATTTACCCACGTCAATATAAGTATGTATTTTGTTATTTAATTGTTTTTTTATTTCTTCGATATTATCTGGTGTTGATTTATTGGTTACATTTGCACTAGTGGTTGTAATTGGAAAATCTCGAGTTAATTTAAAACATATTTCATTATCAGGAATTCTGACTCCAATAATGTTTGAATTTGCAGTAATTAATGGATCCACCTTGCTTTTTTTGTTTAACAATAATGTATATGGTCCAGGCAATAATTTTTTTATGATATTGCTCCTGTTTTTATCCAAAACAACATAATCTTTAAGTTGGTTATAATCATGAAAACATACTGACAATGCTTTAGTGAAAGGCCTATTTTTAGAAATAAAAACATTTTTTATAGCATTTTGATTATTAATATTGGCACCAATACCATAAATAGTGTCTGTTGGATAAACTATTATTTTTCCATTGTTTAAATGTTCAATAATATCATTTAAATCATTGTGGGTACTATATTTTAAAATGTTCATTGTATCAAATTTTCAAGATTATTTATATATACAATTATATATTTTAATTTATAAATATAACATTATGCTAAATGATAAATTACGACCACAGACCAATAAAATTACTGAACAAATAGGTGGAAAGATAGGAGTTAACCCAAATATTGTCACAATAATTGGTTTATTCATAAGTATCTTTTCAGGAGTATTATTTGCTTCAGGAAATTTAACTGCAGGAGCATTGTTTATAATTATTAGTGGATTTTGTGACATAATTGATGGTGCAATAGCACGTTCACAAAATCGTAGAACCAAATTTGGAGGATTTCTAGATTCTACCTGTGATCGTTTTGCAGACGCTGCTATAATTATTGGAATTATGTATAGTGGATTCATAAATCCTATTCTTGGAGCATTAGCAATTCATTCATCATTAACTGTAAGTTATGTTCGTTCAAGAGCAGAACAAGAAGGAGTTAAATGTTCAGTAGGCATAGCAGAAAGAGCTGAAAGGTTATTAATTATTGTTATTGGATCATTATTAGCTTCATTATTTGGAGGATCACATAACATAATGTCTTTAACAATAGGCATCTTAACCTTATTAAGTTACATCACAGTATTCCAACGCATATACCATGTAATGTTGAATTTAGACCATTGAACTCCAAAATTTTTAATAATAACTATATACGCCTGTAGTTATTACTTTTTTTTAATTTTTAAAACTAAAACAAGAAATAATAAATAGAACTAAAGGATGAAAATAATGAAAACACATACTACAGTTATTATCGGAGGAGGTTCTAGTGGAATATTAGCTTCAATTTATTTAAATGATAAGAACAGTCTTCTTCTGGAAAAAAATGATATTTTTTGTAAAAAATTACTTATAACTGGAGGCGGAAGATGTAATCTTACGAATAATAGTTCTTTTGAGGATTATATGAATAATTACTATAATTCTGGAAAATATTTTAGAACAGCATTCACCAATTTCTTCAATAAGGATATAATTAAATTATTAGAAGACAATGGCTGTAAAACTAAAATTGAAGAGGACAATAGAGTGTTCCCATTAAGTGACAAATCTCAAAGCGTGCAAAAAACATTGATTAAATTATTAAATGAATCTGAAACTAATTATGAATTAAATTCCCCTGTTGAAAATATTGAAAAAGAAAAAGAACATTTTATCATCACCTACAATAAGCAAAGAATTAAAAGCAAATATGTTATACTTTCTACTGGTGGAACTGCTTATCCTGAAACTGGTTCTGATGGTGACGGTTTTAGATTTGCTAAGAAATTAGGACATAATGTCAGCGATTCAATGGGTGGCTTATCACCCATTGAAATTGAAGAAAAATGGATTAGCAATTTACAAGGAATAAGCATTAATGTTAATTTAGAACTCAAATCCAACAAAAAATCTTTGGTTAAAGATGAAGGTTCTATTATATTTACTCATAATGGAATTAGCGGATTTCCCATATTAGACAATAGTATGTTAATAGAAAAACATTTGCGAAAAGATGAAAGAGTTGTAATGAATTTGGATTTCTGTAAGAATTATTCCTATGATGAACTTGATCAAAAATTAATCAAGGACTTTTCAAATAACAGCAACAAAACAATTAAAACATATATACATAACTTCCTTCCTAAAAGGATGAGCAGAGAATTTTTAAAACATTTAGATATTGATTGTGATAAAATATTAAATCAAATTTCTAAAAAGGAAAGAAATAAGATAAAAGAAAACCTTAAAAGAACATCTTTAACTGTTAAAAAAGTATTGGAAGATGAATCTTTTGTTACTAACAGTGGAATAAACAGAAAGGAGATTAATCCTGACACTTTTGAATCAAAAGTTGTTCCGAGTCTGTATATTACAGGTGAACTTATTGAAGGTTGTGGAATTTGTGGAGGATATAATCTTCAACAAGCTTATTCAACAGGAGTTCTTGCAGCTTTAAGTATTAATGAGAGGTTAAAACATGATTCTTCTTAGTTATGATAGACATCAATATCAGGAGGATATGATAAATAATATCAAATTACTGGATAATGTGGTTGAAATTGGTTGTCATATTGGAACTTCAACCAAGATTATTTCAAGACTCAATGAAGATGGTACTGTTTATGCATTCGACAATAGTCCTGAAAGTGTTGAAGCTATGGCTTCTCTTGGTATTGAATACAACAATATTGAATTTTTCAATGCAGATGTTCGTAACGAAGAAGTTTTATATGACTTTGTAAATAATCATGGAAAAATTGATGTGTTGTGTGTTGATTTGGGTGGAGGTTATCATCCAGACACTGTTTTTAAAGTATTTTTCATATGGTCTTCTGTATTAAAACCAAGGATTACCTTAATTAGAAATAGGGGTTTGATAGATTTTATTAACAGCTCAAAGTCACATGAAAAGATTGTTTCAAAAGAAGGTTATCTTGAATCATCGGCAGACAATATTATTCCAGATAATTTGAAGGAATTAAAAATATGGTCAGATAAATTATGAAATAATTAATAATTATTTAAATAATAAACAATTTTAAAGGTTTTTAAATAATAAAATCAATATTTAACATAAAATAGTTAAATTATAAAAAGATGTTTAAAGGAATTAATACATACATTTTATTATTATAGTTTAAAAAAAAAATTTAATTTGAAATTAATTACATTTAAAGGGATATCATGATTGGAAAAAAAATAAGAATTGAAAGAATTATTAATCGTAAAACAGGAAAATGCGTTATTGCACCAATGGATCATGGAATATCTGGTGGACCAATACCAGGACTTATAAACATGTCCAAAACCATTGATTCAGTAGCAAGTGGTGGAGCAAATGCAGTACTCATGCATAAAGGTATGGTAAAAAATGGTCACAGAGGATATGGTAAAGACATTGGATTAATATTGCACTTATCAGCAAGTACTGATTTAAGTGTAGATCCATACCATAAAGTACAAGTAACCAGTGTAGAAAAAGCATTACAATTAGGTGCAGATGCAGTGAGTGTACACGTAAACATTGGATCAGAAAAAGAACCTGAAATGTTAAAAACAACCGGAAAAATTGCAGAAGAATGTGACAAATGGGGAATGCCCCTTCTTGCAATGATGTATCCACGAGGACCTAAAATCGATGATGAACATGACCCAGAAGTAGTTAAACTTGCTGCAAGAGCAGGTGCAGAATTAGGTGCAGATATTGTAAAAACAAATTATACTGGTGACCCTGACACATTCAAAGAAGTAGTTGATGGATGTCCTGTTCCGGTTATTATTGCTGGAGGACCTAAAATAGAAACGGATCTTCAATTATTGCAAATGGTAGATGAAGCAATAGAAGTTGGTGGAGCAGGAGTAGCTATAGGAAGAAACGTATTCCAATCAAAAGATCCTGCAAAAACTACAAGAGCATTAGTTGAAATTATACATAACAGAATGAGTCCTGAAGAAGCTTTAAAAATTATGGAAAACTAAGGAAGATGAAAGATATGAAATTTGCATGGATAAGACCAAAAGGTACTTGGAATGATCGTAAAGATGCTATAGTAAGTGCTTTAGAATCTGGATTTGAATATATTATGGACTTTGATAATGCAGATACTATCAAAGATTTAGGAAACGTTAAAATAGTTTCTGATAAAAAAGATTCAGACATTTTACTTTTAGGATTTAATGAAAAAGTATCAGTAGCCGAAGTTAAAAAAGCACAGGAAAGTGGAAAGGAAGTAGCAGTATATATTGAAATTAATAATAAAGAGGATGAATTGTTAGTTTCGAAAATTGGTACAATAGCTGATTATGTAATTCTTAAAGGTAAAAACTGGAAAGTTATACCTTTAGAAAATATTATTGCTAGTTTACAAGAAAGAAACTCTAAAATTATGGTAGATGTCCCAGATTATGAAGAAGCAAAACTTGCACTAGAAACTATGGAACATGGTTCTGATGGAGTTTTATTATCCTCAAACGATGGAAACGAAATAAGAAAACTAGGAGAACTTATCGAAAAAACTTCCAAAGAAATATATGATCTTAAAGTCGCTAATGTGACAAAGGTTGAAAGTGTAGGTCTTGGAGATCGAGTTTGTGTAGATACATGTTCTATGATGGAAGTTGGGGAAGGAATGCTTATTGGATCATTTGCATCAGGACTCTTCATGGTTCATAGTGAATCTCTTGAAAGTGAATATGTTGCTTCTCGTCCATTTAGAGTTAATGCGGGAGCAGTTCATGCATATGTTATGACTCCCGGAAATAAAACAAGATACTTGTCTGAACTTGAAGCAGGTGATGAAGTAATAACCATCAACAGCAAAGGTGAAGCAAAAACTGCAATCATTGGAAGATCCAAAATTGAAAGAAGACCATTACTGATGATTGAAGCTGAAAATGAGGGTAAAAAAATTAGAACACTAGTACAAAATGCTGAAACCATAAGATTAGTAACTGATAAAGGAGAACCTATATCTGTTGCTGATTTAAAAGTTGGGGACAAAATACTCGCCTACTTTACTGATGGAGCAAGACACTTCGGTATGGCAATTGAAGAACAAATTATTGAAAAATAATATTTCCTTTAGAAATGATTAAAACTTAACCCCCCCTCATTTTTTACTTTTTCAAATCTATTTTTACAAAGCAATAAAGTACTTCCATTAAAATAATATAATCAAATTTAATTTAAAAAGATTATTATTAGTAAAATTAAGTTTAGAAACAAATATATTCTTATTTTCATAGAAATAATTAATAGATTAAAAATAATATGAGGATTACATATGCGTACTTTTCTAGCAATCGAAATTGAAAACCATATAAAAAATAAAATTGATGTTACACAAGAAATTATCCTTAATAGCAATAGTGCCCATATAAAGTATGTTGAAACAGAAAATATCCATTTGACGCTAAAATTTTTTGGTGATGTGAACGACAACAAGATTAAAAAAATAACAAAAATAATTAATGATACTCTTAAGAATTATAAAGTTTTTACTATCAAAATAGTCCATATTGGTGCTTTTCCAAATATTAAGCATCCACGAGTTATCTGGACAGGCGTTAAAGATAAAGACAAAACAACAGTTAGTTTAATTAAAGAGTTAGATGAAAAATTCAGTGAAATAGGATTTAATAAAGAAAAAGATTATGTTCCTCATATTACAATTGGAAGAGTTAAAAAAATTGATGACAAAGAAATTCTTTTCAATACCTTAAAAAAATTGAAAAAAACTTATCATGGAAAAATGGAAGTTAAGAAGATTTGTCTTAAATCAAGTACTTTAACTCCTAATGGTCCTATTTATAAAACAATTGAAGAATTTGATTTAGGAGATGAATAAATTGAAAGTGGTCCTTGGAATCAGTGGAGCTAGTGGTGTAATATATGGAATTAGACTTCTTGAAGAACTAAAAAAGCTTGAAATAGAGACTCATCTAGTTATATCCGATATTGCTAAAGATATCATAGACTATGAAACTGAATACACATACAGGGATGTAGAAAAAATAGCGGATTATACATATGATGAATATGATTTGAATGCTATTGTCAATAGTGGTTCATTTAAGTTCGATACTGCTGTAATCATACCGTGCAGTATGAAAACTTTGTCAGCCATTAGTAATGCTTATGGAGATAATGTAATCACCAGAGTTGCCGATGTTACACTAAAAGAAAGAAGACAATTAATAATTGTTCCGCGAGAAACTCCTCTTAGAACAACACATCTTGAAAATATGACAAAATTAAGTAGAGAAGGTGCAATAATCCTTCCAGCTATGCCTGGTTTTTATCATAACCCTCAAACTATTAATGAACAAGTTGATTTCATTGTCGGAAAAATATTGGATATTATGAACATTAATAATAATCTATTTACTAAATGGAAACAATAATAATAATTAACATACTATAAATATGGAGACACTAAAATGTATTTTGAAATTACACCAGATGATGAATTCATCAAAAATAAAAACGTACCAGGACCTACAAAAGAAGAAATACGGGCATTAGTCGTGAGTAAAGTTAGATTAACTGATGAAGATGTTGTTGTTGATGTTGGTTGTGGAACTGGTGGATTAACGCTCGAATGTGCAAAAAGAGCACGTAAAGTTTTCAGTATTGACGTAAACCCTGAAGCAATCAAAACAACGAGACAAAACTTAGAAAAATTTGGAATTCAAAACAAAGTGGAACTTATCGAAAAAGAAGGACTGGCAGCTCTTGACGAAGTTCCAGATTTTACAAAACTTATCATTGGTGGTAGTGGAGGAAATATTGAAAACATTATTGAATCAGGTTACATTAAACTCCCTATTGGTGGACGTATCATTATTACCTCTATTGTTTTAGAAACGGCCACGGATTCTGTACGTATGTTAAAAGATTTAGGTGCAGAACCAGAAGTAGTTTCAATAAATGTTTCACGTGGTACTATTCTAGAACGTGGAGTTATGATGAAAGCATTAAACCCAATAACAATAGTTAGTGCTAAAAGAATTTAACTACCCTCTTAACCAATTTTTTCTTTACTTTTTAAACTATTTTTAGGTGATATTATTTACAATAAAATTATTAAAAAGATAGAACCCACCAAGGAAGATCGTGAAAAAATATTTGAATTTTCCAATAAACTGATGAATATTATTACGGAATATGCAGAAAATAAAAATGTTCCCATTAAATGCAAGCTTGTAGGATCAATGGCTAAAAAAACATCACTTATTGATAAAGCAGACATTGACATATTCATGGCTTTTCCTTTATCATATTCTGAAGAAGAATTAAAGGAATATGGGCTTGAATTTGGAAAACACTGCATTACATTGATGAATGGAAAATCCGAACTTAGATTTGCATCACACCCCTACATTACAGGTTTCATTGAAGGTTATGAAATAGATTTTGTACCCTGTTACACCATTAATGATGCAAGCGAACTTAAGTCTGCAGTAGATAGAACAATTTTGCATACCAATTACGTTCAAAGTCATTTAAGCGATGAAGAAGCTAGTCAAGTATTATTATTAAAAAAATTTATGACCTGTGTAAATACATATGGTGCAAACTATAAGGTTAGTGGATTTTCAGGATATCTTTGCGAATTATTAATTCTCAAATATCATAGTTTTGAAGAAGTTCTTAAAGCTGCCAGTTATAAATGGCATAAACATTATAAAATTGACTTAGAAAACTATGGAACCAGCAATAAATTTAAAGACCCGTTAATTGCTATCGATCCCGTAGATAAAAACCGTAACGTAGCAGCTGCATTATCAATGCAAAAATTTTCAGAATTTATCGTTGCAAGTAGAAACTTTCTAGATAATCCTAATGAAAGTTACTTCCAAGAAAAAGAAATTCAAACTTCAAAAGAATATCTACTGGGAGAATTTGAAAAAAGAGACACGAAATGTTACATATTATCATTTGAAGTACCTGAACTTCCCACAGACGTTATTTATCCCCAGGTAAACAAAACAATGAATTCCTTTGTTAATGTTTCCAAGATATATGACTTTGATGTAATAGAAAATAGTTACTACATAGATGCAAACAGTATTGCCCATATAATTATTGAGTATGAAATAGACAAATTGTCAAATATTAAAATACATCATGGTCCGCAAGTAAAACTTTATGAAAATGGTGTTAAATTTTTAAAGAAGTATCCTGAAGCTTATGTTAAAGATAACAAATGGATTGCCGTTTCCAATAGAAAATATTCTGCAGTTAATGAAATGTTGGAAGGGATACTTAGGAAAGAGAACATCAGTATTCTTAAATTAGGAAAAAACATAAAAGAGGGAATTTCAAAAAATATTGAAATAGAAAAAGTTGATGAATTTTTAAGTAAAGAAAATAAGGAGAATTATGAAAACATTTTCATGCATTTGAATCCGGGTTATAAATTAACAAGGTAAGTTAACCTTAATTATTTTCTTTCATAAACAAATTTTGGTACTGCATCATCAAATGGGTCAAAATTTTCTATATCTTTAATTAAAGTGGATTTCATACTTACTTTTGAATGTAATGTTGATGGAAGCCTTAAGATACGTTTTAAATCTATGGATACCTTCGTATCTGTAATGTTCATATTAATTCTTGCAACTGCGCTTACCAGTTTATTATATCTTATAGGCCCAATCTTACCCCTAAATACTCCCCATTGATTATCTTCAAGAAAATGTCTGTATTTTAAGGTGTCTTTCAATAGTTTAGCGTTCACATTTTCCAATTTTGAATCCTTTGTCAAATGAAGTATGGTGTATCTGGCCCAGTTGGTGAAGTTTTTAGAATAACCATATGGGATAATGAAATGTTGTAACTGATTAAATCCTAAGGAGTTGGACAAATCAGGTTCTTTTGCTCCGATTACATATTGCACTATCTGTCCCCTAAGGTCACTTGATGCTTCCATCACGTCCTCATCTAAAACCCGTACATGATATCCTCTACCTGAATAAACCATATTTATATTTTTAAGTCCCATATCTCCATTAAGAACATCTTTAATCATTAATACAATTTCTTTTGCTTGATTTAAACATTTATCACATACTTCACCCTCATTACAGTCACAAGTTCTTATTGGAACATCTTTAGCATCTACATCAAATACTAGTTCTGATTTTTGCCATCCTTTTCTTTGTTTTGGTTTATCATAAAATGCGACTGAACAATATGATGCAAATGGTTGTTTTACTTTAATAAACCTTTTTAGGTGAAGTGCATCATTGAATGTTTTATATCTATCATTAGGTCCTTTCCCATAATGATCAAAACCGAATTCTCTGCTGGTTAATGAATCAATTATGAAGTTTGGAACATCTTTAACATCCCATTCTTCTTTATAAAATATTTTTCTTTCATAATTTGATGCAGGTTTTAGTTCAATTTCCATCAGTATTCACCTGCCCTTTATTGTTATCCCTTTTCATAATTGTTCTTTTTCTATTATAAAATGTTAGAGGGTTTCCTATCTTTTTACAATCCTTATTTGGCGTGCATAAATTTGGCATGTGTAACTTTATTTTTTCACAACTCATTGGAGTGTACCATCGTGTTTCGCCCTCATTATCCAATTTTAGTTCAGAATGCATCCCAAAGCCCAATTTTGAGTTAATGTTTATTTTTTCTTGTGGTTGATCTTTAAACAATGGAGGATTACAATTATTTGCTGCTTCATAAATGAGTGGTATTATCTCATTGTTTGTTATTTCTAATGATGAATCCATATCAGATAGTTTTATTGTTTGTTCTGTGGCAAATATTCCCGGATATAATCTTGCATAGGATATGAAAGGTGTTAGGAATAATACTATGGCATCGTTACGGCCACCACTTTTTATTCCAGCCATACATTTTCTTGCACATGGAGGGAATGCTTCCAATTCAAATGGTACCGGTTTGTTTTCATCAAAGTTTCCACCCGATTTTCCCCCAAATCTTTGTTCTTGTGCTACTTGTTGGATTTCTTTTATATTGTCTGCCAAATCCAACAATATCCTGTTTGGTTCTACCATCCTTTTAGACATTTCGTATACTGTGTTTATGTATTCTTTTGTGTGTAACATAATTATGCTGATTAATAATTTTGATTTAAGTTCTATTCCGCCTGTTACTTCATACATACTTTTAGGGTCACGATTATGTATTAAATGTCCATATTCCATTATGAAATCCTCATACTCCAATATTACTCTTCCATTAGACAATAACATATCGTTCATATTTATTTGACCTAATTCCAAGACTTCTTTTAGATTTGTCCAATAAATATTGTTTGTATCAATTAACTGGTTAAGAGTTTTTCTTAGGAAATTTGATTGAAAATCATTTGGTTCTACTTTCAGACGTTCTAACCTTTGAGAAATCAATGCTCTCTCTGATTCAACAACTTGCTTTGTTTCGTGACTATCCGGACCATAGCCTATAGCTACTGCCTGACATAACAAATAAAATGCCACTACATCATATTCATATATCTCTGGATTAAAAAGGTATTCATATCTTTTTTCATCAAAATTCTCAGTTTTTTTAAGCAAATACCATTCAAAACGGAGAAGTGCTAACTGTTTTAATGTTCTAGGTATCTTCGTATCATCATCCAACAATTGTGAACGAGTATGATTTACTATGTTTAGTAGTGGTTGATTTTTTTCATCTAGAGTTTCTACTTGTCCTAATTTACTTACTATTTCTTTAGCATCACTGCTAAATGGATTAATATATGATGTTTTTATCATGATAATATACTATCTATTATTACTTTAGTATAATCATTTACACATTTTTTGAAAAATTACTTTAAAGAATTTATTTTCAAAAATAAGCTGAAAAATGTATTATTCTAAAAATACCAATTTTTTTAGAAAATATGGCAAAGATAATAAAAGACCAAATACATATATAAATATTAATAATCTAATTTTGTGAAAAAAATAACATAATTTAATAGGATAGATTATTTTAGACAAGAATTATTAAAAAAGTTAATAATTTGAAATTAGGGGAGAATAACATATTATGAGTAAATTATTTATTTCATGTGCATTGCCTTATGCAAATGGTCCTTGTCACTTAGGACATTTACGTTCTACATATATTCCTGCAGATATTTATGCAAGATACAATCGTATGAATGGAGTAGATACTGTCATGGTTTGTTCAACTGATGAACATGGAACACCTATCGCAGTAAGAGCCGAACAAGAAAACATTAGTCCTAAAGACATTACTGACAAATATCATGAATTAATAGGTGATGACTTAAAAGCTTGCAACATCTCATTAGACAGTTTTAGAAGAACAACAGATGAAAACCATTATAGAATGGCTCAAGAATTCTTCAAGGACTTATATAATAAAGGTTACATTTATGAAAAAACAATAGACCAACTTTATTGTGATACCTGCAAACGTAGCTTACCTGACAGATACGTTGAAGGAACCTGTCCTCATTGTGAAAGCGAAGGGGCAAGAGGAGATCAATGTGAAGTGTGTGGCCGTCACTTAGATCCAACAGAATTAATCGAGCCACATTGTTTAATTTGTGATGGAACACCACATGTTCAACAATCCGAGCAATATTACTTTAAATTACATGAATTTGAAGAACCTTTGAAAGAATGGATTGGTAACAATGAACATTTACCTAAAAACGTGAAAAACTTTGCAAAAGAATGGGTGAATGAAGGATTGAAAGATTGGATAATGACCCGTGACATGAAATGGGGAATCCCCGTACCTGTTGAAGGTGGCGAAGGAAAAGTATTATACGTATGGGCAGAAGCTTTTGTAGGATACCAATCCTCTGCAGAAACATGGGCATTAAAACATGGTTATGATTGGAAGGAATACTGGGATGATAAAACTGTCCATTTTATTGGAAAGGACATCATCTACCACCATACAATATTTTGGCCCAGCATGTTGATGGGAAGAAACTATAAATTGCCTTACTCTGTTATTGGAGGAGGATACTTATCCCTTGAAGGACGTAAAATGTCAACAAGTAAAGGATGGGTAATATGGGTAAAAGACTTCCTGAATAAATTCAACAGCGATCTTCTAAGATATTACATGGTTATTAACGCACCATTGAATAAAGATACTGATTTCTCATGGGATGATTTCCAGAGAAGAATTAACAATGAGTTAACAGACAATCTAGGTAATTTCATACACAGAACATTCACATTTACCCATAAATTCTTTGACGGTAAAATACCAGAACCTGGAGAATATTCCGAAGAAGACAAAGAATTTGAAGAAAAAATCAGAGCTTTGCCAGATACTGTTGGAAAATATATTGAAGAATTCCAATTCCGTGATGGATTAACAGAAATAATGACCATCACGAAGGATGCAAACAAATACTTCAATGATAAAAAACCATGGAAAGCTGTCAAAGAAGATGAAGCAAGTGCTAGAACATGTTTGTACTTATCGAACCAGTTAGTTCATACGTTGTCTATCATATTAACACCGTATATACCTGAAAGTGTGCAAAAAATACGTGACGTTTTAGGAATGCCTATTGAAGTTGTAGATGGATTCATGGATTTTGAAAACAGAAATCCTGCAATTAAATGGGAAGAATCTAAAGAATTCCTTGAATCAGGCTATGAAATTAAAAAGGCTAAGCCATTATTTAAGAAAATTGAAGATAAAATTATTGAAGAGGAAAAAGAAAAATTATATGCTCTTGATGAAAAAGAAGAAGAAGAGGATAACATGAGTGATTTAATAAGTATTGATGAATTTGGAAAAGTAGATTTAGTAGTTGGACAAGTTAAAGAAGCAGAAAGAATTGAAGGTTCTAAAAAACTATTAAAATTACAAGTAGATTTAGGTGATGAAGTAAGACAGGTAGTTGCCGGTTTAGCAGAAAAATATTCTCCTGAAGAAATTGTTGACAGAAAGGTTATAGTTGTTGCAAACCTTCAACCAGCAAAATTATTTGGAGTAGAATCAAATGGTATGTTACTTGCAACAGACAGCATGGAATTGTTAACAACAGAAGGAAACGTAGGTGAACATATAAAATGAGTGAAACCTTAGTGACTCAAAGCGAGAAGTTTCTTAAAAGGATACAGAGTAAACCCATTATTGCAGAACGTATAGAAGATTTTGATAGTTTTATAGAAATATATAGTTATCTTAAAAATAATCTTACAAAACTACAGAATCTACGAAATAAAATGGAGATAAGAGGTTTTACTTCTCCTTACAGTGCTTTGAAAAGATTTGGAAAGGGAGTAAATACTAGCAATAACCCTGAAATTATTCCAGATGACGTGCATGATCAATCAAGACATGCCCAATACTTCCGTATAAAAGCATCAAATAAGAAAAACATTATTGATCAAGTCAAATCAGCTATTGCATCACATAAAATTGCAATAGGTCACTTAGAAGAGTACGCAACAGTTACATGTAAAAGTTGTAAACAAAAATATAGAAAAAAATCTATAGAACAAATACTTCAAAAAAATGAAGAGTTCGAAGTAGAAAATATTAAATGTGAATGTGGTTGTGACACATTTGAATTTCTTTCAAATAATAGTGGAATTTGTAGATTAGAATTAATTAAATACTTGCCATTAGGTGGAGAATATTTACTTAAAAGATCTCAATTGAACAATTACAGTTTAGAAGGATACAGATTCATTACCAAAGTTATGAAGCAGGAAAAACGAGGAATGGTTAAAAGTGTCACTGTAATTGCTAAAGTTAAAGATGAAAAATCAGACAAATGGGTAAGTAGAAAAGCAAATATTGATTATGCTGACGAATCCAATTATGAACTTGAATTACGTAAACGATACGGACCTAATGTTCGTATTGAATTACTTCAATTCAACCACAAAAAGCCTTCATTGATTAATGACAAATATGTTCAAAATGCCTTAGCAATTGCTTATTTACAATACTCTGAGAATATTGTTAAACAAAGAATTGACGACATCGTTCCTAAACACATAAGAAATATGGAAAAAATCAAAACATATCGTAAAATCATTGAAGAAGCTAGAAATGATGCAAGTAAATTAGCCAGAGAAGCTGAAGAAAGGGTAGAACTTGAAGAAGAACTAAAATATGTTAAACTTAAAAAATTAAATCTTATGAATAAAGATAGAAGTTTAGACCGAGAATTACAGGAAGATTTAAAGAAAGAAAATGAAATCTTAAGACACTTCTATCTTGAAACCCCTAAAACCTTGATTAGATGGGATATATTCAAGTATTATCTTACTACTACTGAAAGTAGAAGAAATAACTATTCCGGACCCTTCCCTAACCTTCGACCAACATTAGACTCCAACCAAATCAAAGTATTTGAAGATTCTTTCCCAAAAGACATCGTTAAATTGTTACGGGAAAATGATGAAAATATTGATTCACTTGCTAATATGAAGGAAACTATACAGTACAAATCAGAACTTGAAACAAAGATAAAAAATTTAAATTTGAAACCGAACCAGGAAGCCATCGGTGCAGTGGCAATACATAACAAATGTGATATTTCACTTAATAAAGCCGCTGACTTGCTTCATGTAGACCATAAAGATGCTGTTAAAGAAAAAGCTGCTTTGAATAAGATTGAAAAACCTTCAACTAAAAAAGCACAGAAATTCTTAGAATTAATTAATAAATAAGAGATGTGCATTACATGAGTTCAAAAGTACATGTTAACAAACCTTTATCATCCAAATTAATTATTGAGTTATTAGATGATAACCCTGATCTTGAAGAAATCGAATGTCCTTTAAGTTTATATGAAAGAACCTCAGAAACTTATTTAGATGCATTAAGTGAGTTAGGAATCTCAATAAACATTATTGAAAGTAGAGGAAGACCAAAGAAATATGATGAACAATTAAAAAAAGAAATAAATGAAATGCTTAATTCTGGATTAAATCCTAAAGCAGTTGCAAATAGATTGAACATAGACAGAAAGACTGTTTATTATCTTAAAAAAGTAAAATTAAAACAAGGTCCAAAATCAAAATATTCTGATAAGGTTAAAAAGGAAATTATCCGAATGAAAGAAGAGGGTACTCCTGTAGCTAAGATTTCAGAAAATCTGAATATTCCTACCAGAACCATTTATTATATTTTGAAAAAGGAAAGAGATCAAAAAGAAGAAGGTGCGTAATTCTTGAATTCAATACAGTTACTTGTGATTTCTGGAGGTTGTGGCTTCATAGCGTTTATTGTTACCTTTTTAGCTATGCCATCACTTATTAATAGACTGAAAAAAGCTGAAATTGTTGGAAAAGACATACATAAACTTTCCAAACCTGAAGTTGCAGAAATGGGTGGAATTGGCATTCTGTTTGGTTTTTCAATTGCCATTATGGTTGGAGTTTATCTGTGTCCTGCATGGAAATCTCAACTAACCATTACATTGATAGTAATTCTACTAACCGGAATTATTGGAATAGTTGATGATTTAATAATGTTATCTTCTAAAGAGAAGTTGATATTGTTATGGATTGCTGGTTTACCTATAATGTGGGTAACTCCCCCAAATGTAAGCATATTCTATATGTTATCCATCCCAGTTGCAGTTTCTATAGCCTCTAATTTGACTAATATGTTGGCTGGTTTAAATGGAATTGAAACAGGCCTTGGAGTTATAGCAATGACTTCTTTAACGTTATCCTGTATCATAATGAATAAATTTGATGTTGCCATCATATCCTTCTCTATGCTTGGTGCTCTTATAGCATTTTTATTCTATAATAAGTATCCTGCTAATGTTTTTCCAGGAGATGTTGGTACATTAATTATAGGAGCTTGTATTGCAATTGTTGCTTTTATAGGTAGGGTAAAAATTATTGCATTTATCGTGTTGATTCCTAACATTATTGATGGAATTTTAAAATTTTATAGTGCTGGTGTTATGGAACGTCAAAACTTTAAGCCTACCCAAGTTAAAGAAGATGGTCTTTTGGTTGCTCCTCAGGGAGGTTTTAATTCTTTAATTAGGTCTATTCTTAAAAAACCGATGAAGGAAAATCAGGTTGTTTATATCATATGGGCAATTGGTTTAGTTTTTGGTTTAATTGGTATTCTTGTAGCTTATTTTGCTAGAGGTACTATTATTTAACCTTTTTAAACCCATTTTACATTTTTTGTTTTTATTTCATAACTTCTTGTTTTTATATTAGTATAATAAGTATCATTAGTATTTATTTGAAAACTTTCGGATATTGCCTTTCTAACATAGTAATTTATTCTAGAACCTACCACATATTTTTCTGTGTTTGTTAATGAATTTACTGAGTGAGCTACTACTTCTAAACTTAGAGTATTGTTTGCTTCTTCCGTGTTTATTTGTATTATCTTGATTTCTGTTGGTGCTAACAGTTTTTGGTAATTTTCATAGTAATTGTTGAAGGTGTCATTATAATACATTGCGTATCCGTTTTTATCTACTCCTGTTTGTGCTCCAATTTGTGCTGCATTTAATATTTTGTTTTTTTCAATTTCCTGGTATAGTATTGATGTTGTTGATAATATTATAATTACCAATATGCTCATCAATAAAATGTATTCTACTGTAATTTGTCCTTTATTATTCATAATACTTCTTAATTATTTTTGATTTAAATATAGTTTATTTTTATTATATTTGGTTTACTTGAATTGAATTATTAATATTTGAAAATACATATGTATTTCCTGGTTCTAAATAAATATTTTTTATGTTTAAGTTTGAATTTGGTATGAAATCAGAATAAGTTATCTGATAATGTGAATTTATATAAACTCCCGTATTGTTAATCATTAACACATATGTTTCCTTATTTATCATTGAAGGTAATGTATAAGTTTTTGAATATCCTTCACCACCATAATATACTTCATTTATTGTTTTACTAATATCAAAAGTTATTATTCTTGATGATTCCCTGTTTTGTGTTTCTTCTATTGATGTTATTTCCTGTATTGATATTGATATTATAATTGAAAATAATAACAACAATAATAAAAAAATAATTAAAAATTCCAAATTAATTATACCTTTTGATTCCATAATTATTATTATTTTATCTTAAATTATATAAAATTTTTAATATAAAGTATAAATATGATAAAAATTATATTATTATTATAAAATTATGAACATTGTTTAAGGAGTGAGTAAATAATATTATGAAATATAAAAATGTGAAAAACAAAGAAGTACTTATAAAATTCAAGGAAACAGAAAATGCAAAAGAATTAGATGAATTACTATACAATTTTGAAAAAAACATCAACAACATAAATCAAGAATACTTTCTAAAAGAATCAGAAAACCCATTCATCTATTTCCTAGAATTTCCAAAACCGGAGGAATTAATAAAGAAAATAGGAACAAACGAAAAATATTCAATTATACCAGTAACCTGTTCATACACCAACATAAACCATGTAACTTCAACAATTCTTCGAAAAATTAAAAACAAGGTAAGTATTGATGACACGTTCGACCTAAATTGCTATCTAAACACATATTGTTTATCCCATTCAGAACAGGAAATTAAACAATCATTAACTGAAAATCTAAAAAATATAGTGAAAATTAAACAAACAAAAAACAATCCTGACTGGACCTTCGATATTTACATAGTAGGTGATATAACAGGAATAAACATAACAAGATCAACAAAAAATAGAAACAAATATTCACATTACATGAATTAAGAGAATAGAACCTATCCTCTATTCTCTTCCATTAACAACTTATGAAGTTTTTCTTCCAATAGAATTATTTGATCTCTACTATTTAAATCCATATCAATATCCAATAATTCAATAATTCTATCATCATTAATTGCTTCAAAACCCATATCCTGCACATACGAATTAAGTTTATTACGCAAAGATTCATCATCGATATCTGCAGGATTCAAACCAAGATAACGTGGAAGTTTACTTGATGATGGAAATACCGTTTTACCCCTAATTTTTTCACGTCTGCTCTGCCTTCTATCAAGAATAGTTTGAAAATCATCCTTTAATTCAGGATCCATATACGGAACTCCAACATCACTTAATGCAATTACTTTAACATCATCAAAGGATAAAGATGTATCAATTAATTCCTGAGACCTTGAAGCTATTGTTCCGCCACTTCTATGAAAACGTGGCCCCTCACCAAGATACAAACCCGCTTCAACAATCGCTTTTCTGACAGGACTAGCAGCAGTATATGTTAGAATTAACGCAGTAGGTGTTAAATTATCCTTTAGTTTTGTAAAAAAGTCAACCGTATATAATTCCGGACATAATGCTGGACTAAAAGGATCTAAAAATACGGCATCATATTCTTTATCCGATAAATCTTTTAAGAAATCTCGAGCATCACAAACATTAATATTTATCTTAACATTGGAAGGGATTGTACTTAACACTTTATTATATTTCAAATAACCCTTGTCTACCAAATAAGATTCAATAGCTTTTTTTACATAACTGTGTGATTCACAAATGTCCGGAATAAACAATGTTGTCGCTAATGTTTCTAGAGAAGATTCCACCATATCAATTTCTATTTGAATATCAGAATCCTTCAAATAATCCAATAAAGCTGAAACGTTATAACCTATACCACTACAAATATCTAAAACACGAATAAAATCCTGATTTTCTGATTTTTCCAATAATTTAGAGGGAATGACAAATTTTTCAAAAGCTTCAGTACGTGCTCCAAACGTACTATGTAATGTTTCTGATTCATCATGTCTTTTTCCTGAAACTAATGTATAAGAACCATCTTCTGTCCTTACAAAAAATCCTGCGATTTCTTCCTTAAATAGTTCCCTTGCATCCTTATGACCATCTTTCTCCAAATCAAACAAATTTTGAATAAGTTGTTTGGTATGGTCGTCAATCTCAAGTCTGCTCATTGATTCTTCATCGCCCATAAATACACCATGATTTTGTATAAAAGAAAATTAAAAAAAAATTAACCCGATATTTTATCTAAAATATTTAATTAAATTATGATATTATTAGATATTAACTTACAACATAATAAATATGTAGTATAGAATAAATAATTAGTATACTTAATATTAACTAAAAACAAAAATATTAATTAGAAGATTAAGGTGATAACATGAACAAAAAAGTTATAGCAATAATTGTTGCAATAGCTGTTGTAATTATAGGTTCATATGTCTTTATATATCAACCATATCAGGAAAACCTTTTATCCGGTCAGTTTAATGAAGGTTTACAAAACGCTAGTTCAGTTGAAACACAAATTATTACTACAACGGATCAATTTAATAAACAAAACAGTACTGATGTAGATGTTCTGATTGGTACGATAAATAATGACATAACTCCAAAATATTCTGATGAATTATTAAAATTAAATCAAACAGCTAAATTAACTAACAACAACAATACAAAAAAGAAATACATTGATTTACAAATGAAAAGAGTTGAATTAGAATCACAAAACATCAAATCAACAGTAACTAAATTAAATGCTATTTCTCAATATGTTAAAGGAGAGAAAAATGCACAGGATGCACAAACATCCATAAACAATGCAGATACTGCAATGTCAAATTCACAAAAAGAATTACAACAAGTTTACACAGACATAAACACGTTACTTAAACAAAACCCATCATTTAATCAAACATTACAAGACTTAAAACTAGAAAAACCATATTATGGTGAAACTCGAACACAGACTCAAACACAAAATATTACAAATTCAACAGAAACATAATTTAACCCCCTACTTTTTTTAAAATTATTTTTTTAAATTAAAAAAATCCAAAACCTAAAAAAGTAATAATATGTTACCATATACATAAATAATATCTATTAATAAGAAACTGAATTATTTTACACAGATTAGCTTAAATATTAGTTAAATGAAAAAAGGATGTTTAATAAGATGAAAACATTTAACATGTACGTTAAAACTTTTATTTTAAATGAAAGAAATAAAGTTTTACTATTAAGAGAAAAAAGAATGGATAAAAAGCCATTATGGGATTTACCTGGATCAAAATTCACAGAAGAACAGAGCTTTGATGAAAGTGTAATAACTAATGTTCAAAAAGAAATTGGATATTATGTCTATCCTGGGAAAATAATTGGTACGTCAGATTATTCAGACAAAGATACCAAAGAAGTCAACATTATAATGGAAGGAACTATTTTGAATGGAGAATTACGTTTATCAGACAAATATGAAGCATACACGTGGATTGAAGCCGAACGTATAAACGAATATCCGTTAGTTCCATGGTTTAACCAGTATATACAAAAAAACAAACACCCATTTGAAGATGTTCAAATGGAAATAGATGATTATAATGAAAGAAAAAATAGAAGAATAGAAGTTACCAGGGAAGATCTTAGAAGTTCAATACATGACACCCCCTCACAAAATTATCAATTAAATGATGGTATTAAAAGTTCATTTGGTTTATTAAAAGACACTATTATCAAAACGTTCCATCCAAGAGAAGCAAAAATTACTAGAACCGAACCAAAATCTAATGAACTATACAATAAACAAAGCAAAAAATCTAAAAATTCCAAAATAACTGACAAATTTAATTTCAGTCTTAAAAAGAACAAAAAAGAAGAAGAATCAAGCATTAAACGTAAGATACAAGAAACAATTAACGGCACTAACTCTAATGACATAATTATCGAACATGAAAATGGCCCAAAATCCAATATTCCAAAAGAGAACAAAACAGAAAAAGCAAAGACCAGATTTTCTAAAGTTACTAAAACTATAAAAAAAGAATCCAAAACAAAAAATAAGGCTAAAAAGATTTTTGATATGAATGTTAACAGAACACAGAACATGAAAGAACCTGTTAGAACTCCTGAAATAAAAATTATACGAAAAAATGAAGAAACCCCTCATATTAGAAAAGAGAAAGAATCACGAGAAAGAGTTAGTTTTGATTCAGAAAGTGTTAAATCCGGATGGAAAGACCGATTAAATAGGATTAATAGAACTGATGCAAACAATACTAAAAAAGAAGCACCACGTCCTAAAGGAAGAAGAAAATAAAACTTTTTCCAACAAACATCCTTTTATATGGATATCCCAACATATTTTCCAAAATAATTTATAACATATTTTATTATTTCTATACCAACATATCCTACTGATGCAAAATAGATGATGGTTCCAATTGTAAACAGGTAACCTAAGAGCATTAAATAGGAATCTTTTTCTAAAGTACTTACTGATAAAACCAATATTGACACTGCAGGTAAAAAATCTGTAAATGGTATTGGTAAGGGTAAAAACAACAATAGTGCCAATATAATTACTATTATGGAATTAAATTTTAGTACATACTGGTTTTCTGAAAGATTTCCCCTAGGTTTTGAAATCTTCTCAACATAAGTTAGTGCTTTTTCCAATATTTCGAACAGTTTTATTACTGTTTCATTAGCAATCACGTATTTTCCGATGAAATTTGGTAGATATAACGATTTGTTTCTTAAATAAGATATTTGCAACAAAATAATTAATATACCAAAGGGTGTACTACTTCCAGGTATTGATGCAGGGAGTAAAAATGGTGCTATTAATATAATAACAAGCATTTGCACTCCTTCAGTTGATAGATAATTTATCAATTCCATTAAAGTCATGTCTTTATCTGGAAGAGTACTTTTTGTCTTGTGTAATTTTTTTGATGTAGATAATGTTTTTTCATCTGACATTTTATATCAACGAAAGATTATTGAATGTTAAAATAAATTAATTGTGAGGCATTTAATTTTATTTACCTCTGATTTGTAATTTTATTATTTGGTTATTTTGTTATTTTTTGATTTTTAAGACTTTGTATGATTTTTTGGATATCAATATTTTCTATAAATGGTATGGACTCTGTTGCACCCGTTTTTGTAGTTGATTGTGCAGCTATGTAACTGCCGATAATTCCTGATTCTTCAAGAGTATATCCTTTGATATATGCATATAAGAATCCTGCATTATAGGCATCTCCTGCTCCTGTTGTATCAACTGTGTCAACATCAAATATTCCTATATTGTATTCTTCATCACCTTTTTTGATAAATGATCCATTGGTTGAACGTTTCACAACCAGAATATCCACTTTTGGTGCTATTTTTTCTACTGCTTTTTTGAAGTTGTCCTCGTTTGTGGTGATTAGTAATTCTGTTTCATTTATTAGTAGAATATCAGTGTATGAAATTAATTTTTCCATGAATTCTTTGCCTTTGTTTACGTATAACATTCCAGGATCAAATGAAATGGTTATTTTTGAAGATATTTCTTCCAGCAATTCAAGTTGTGTGTTTATTGATGGATCTGCAGGATTTAATCCTACAAAAGAGGTTAAGTGAAGTATGCTTGTGTTTAGTATGTATTCTCTATTGATTTCATTGTTTGATATTTTATCATTAATTTTTGGGGTTACGTATAGTTTTCTGTTTCCTTCATTATCAACAAATCCTATAACTTCACCAGTTTCTCCTTCTGCTTTTATCAGGTGATCAGTATTTACATTATTTTCTTGCAGGTAGTCTTCCATCATTTGTCCATTAGAATCTGTTCCTATTTTTCCAATATACCCTGCATTTAATCCCAATTTTGATGTTCCTATAATTGTATTTGATGCAGATCCACCACAAGTTTTTGTTTCATCATAAATAAAGGTTTCTCCATCGGTTGGTGCAAATTCATTTACCTGACATAACCTGTCTACGTTTAATGCACCCCAACCTATTATATCAAATTTCATGGTGTTATTCTCCATTATTCCAGCAATTTCTTAAGATACAATTTGTATTTTCCCAGATTTCCACCATAATTTCCTGCAGAAACTTTTAATACACCTTCAACACCTTGAAGAGCTTCTATTCCTTTTTTAAGAGATTCTTCGGCATCATCAAGTGTTAAAGCATTTATTACTATTTCTGGTATGTAATTTACACCATCCTCTACTTTAGATTCGTCACCTATTTTTTCTTTTAATGATGGACAGTAAGGGTGATTGGTTGTAGGTCCTATTTCAGGATAATTTGTTTCAACTTTTGAACCTGCAGAACATATATCAAACGGAGTACATATTCCATCCACTTCCGCTAATGCTTCCAATGATTTATATCCTGCTTTCAGCACTGCTTCTTTTGTACTGCAATAATACCAGAAGTTTACTCCCATTATACCTTCCATACAACCTAGTTTCTGTTCTATGTAAAAATCGGGCACACATATTGGTACTCTAATCATTGTTCTGCCATCAAATTCTTCTGTCCATTCATAGCCATCGCCACAGTGTCCTACATGTTCTGTTGTGTCGATATAATCGAAAGGATTGATTGATGCATCAAATATTTTTACAAATGGTTTGACCAATATATCCTGTCTGATTCTGAATGATAACTCCTTATCAAACTTGTTTAAGTCTTTAGTATTGTACCAAAATTGTATTATTACTCCAGGTCTTCCATCCGGAGTTTCATCAGGATTTAAAAATTTTTCAACACCTGATTCTGTTCTTCCTATTACTGTTCCTGGTGTTGCTGTTGCATCATATGCTATTTTTTCTATTGTCCTATCATCTTCAGCTGTAACAATCATTCTTACACATGTTCCTGTGAAAGCTTCACAGTAAGTATCTTCTATATCAAAATCCATATTTATCACTATCCTAAGTTACCTATATTTGTTCCTCTAACTTTATTTCGTACAATTTTGCTTTTTTCATTTAATTGTTCTGCATTATCTTCTGTTATTATATCAATTGAAGGTTTTGTTAATAACAAGTCCTGTTTTACTTCTTTATCAACTGACGTTGAAAATATTGTTTCTAGTGGATTTTCATTGTATGAACTAATGAAATCATAAACAGCATCATTGCCCTTGTTTTTAAAAATATCTGCAATTACTGCCAGTATTAAGTTGTTTGTTGAAGTTATTGATATTGAAGCAGATTTTATTGAATGAATATTACCATTAAATGATATGCTAATTCCTTCATTGTCTTTAGCATATTCTAACGCTTCACAATCAGTAATACTGTCCCCACTATACATTAAATTGTATGGTTCATAACTGTTTTTATCTATTATGTCAAGAACTGCATCTCTTTTGCCAATACCACCTACCGGCACCACCGAATCAATTAATTTGTTTATTTCCATTTTTGATATTACATCTGTAAACAAATGATTAATATTGTCAAAACTTGAATCCAATAAAATATTTTCCTGAATTGATATTAATAATTCCTGTTCTTCATCAGATAAATCATATTTATCTAATTCCAATTGTGTTGAATACGTATTTTCATAAATAAATCCTGTTTTATCGCATAAAGCTTTAATATATTGATTATAACTTGTACTTACTATGTAAAATGGCATGATATCCCGAACATATTTTATCATGGAGTAAGCACCTTTAACCATGAAAATATTATCTTCAGAAAAATCTATTAAATCCTGTTCAGTTAATCCAACAGCCTTAAAAAAAGGCAAAATTAGTTTCAAAGTACTTCCAGCAAGATAATTTTCAGTTTTTCGTTCCACTAACATATCATCATAATTACTTAGTATACTGAAAAATTTTCCACCTTCTTGGATAAAATAATCTGATATTTCATATGCATTATCATTTATAGATAATGGACCTTCACAATCAGTTACATAAAATTTATCATTCATAGAGAATAACTCCTAAAAAAGAAAAAATTATCTTATAATAATATATCTATTTAAAAACATATTAATTAATAGCTAAAGTCTTTTTGGTGAATCATGAAACTTATTGACAAAATCGTTAAAGGTGTATTAATAACCATATTAATCTTAGCAATTATTATGGTTGTTTATCTTGTAATTATACATAATCCAGGGCAAGATTATACTGAATTTTATATTTTAGACAGTAATCATGACATATTGGATTATCCATTAAATGTTTCGGAGTACTCATTTGAAATGATTCATATTGGTATTGCCAATCACGAACACCATCAGACAAACTATACCGTTGAAATTCTTAAAAATAAGAACTTACTAACAAAATACAATAAAACATTGAATGATAACGAAAAAATTGAAATTCCATATTATATTGATCGAACGAACACATATGGAAACAATCAAGTATTGGACATTAAATTATTTGAAGGAAATCAAACCAATCCATATAGATCTTTAAAACTTAGGTACAACGTTGTTTAAGAATAATTGATAATAATTACGGGAGTTATTAAATGAAAAATACTAGATGTATAGTAACTGGAGGAGCCGGATTTATTGGTTCACATATTGCAGAAACATTATTGGAACAAGGGGCATCGAAGGTTACAATAATAGATGACATGTCAACTGGAAAAGTAGAAAACTTGAAAAGTTTAGATCATAGCAGAATAGAATTAATCTGCGGAGACATCAGTGATTTAGACTTAGAAAACATATTTGAAAATCATGATTATGTATTCCATGAAGCAGCTATTGTCAGTGTTCCAAAAAGTGTTGAAGAACCTGCATTAACCAATAAAGTCAATATTAATGGTTCTTTTAATGTCTTCAAAGCTGCTTGCAAAAACAATTTGAAAAAGGTTGTATGTGCTTCTTCAGCGGCAGTTTATGGAGAAACGGAAATATTGCCAAACGTTGAAACTCTTCCGCTTAAGCCATTGTCTCCATATGCAGTAAGTAAAGCTACAATGGAATTATATTCATATACATTTACACAAACATATAAATTAGATACTGCTTGTTTAAGGTATTTTAATGTTTTCGGACCTAGGCAAAGTGTTGACTCAGCCTATAGTGGAGTGATACCGAAATTCATTACAACCCTTATTAAAGGAGAACAACCAATAATTTATGGTGATGGTACTCAGACAAGGGACTTTGTCTATGTAAAAAATATTGCCAAAGCAAACATTGATGTAGCTAAAAGTGATGTAACTGGCGTATATAACATTGCACATGGCAATACTCTTAATATAAGAGATTTACTTGAAAGAATTTGTGAAATAATGGGATACGATTTTAATCCAAGATATGAAAAAAGTAGGGCAGGAGATATAAAGAATTCTGTTGCAGATATTCGTAAAGCACAAGAAGCCTTTGGATATGAAAATGAACATGATTTTAACAAGGAATTAAAAGAAACTATAAAGTTTTATGTTGAAGAATTTAAAAATTAATTCTATTTTTTTAATTATTTTTTACTATTAGGAGACAAACCATGCTTTCAAAGATTAGAAATATTCTAAACAAAGGAGAATATAAGAAAATACTTGAAAATATGGTTTCTTTAACTGGTCTGCAATTTGCCAGTTATATTTTACCTCTTATAACTTTACCATATCTTACACTAGTTCTAGGTCCAGACAGGTTTGGACTTACCCAATATGCAATTTCTTTAATTACTTACTTCCAATACTTCACGGATTACGGTTTTAATCTTTCAGCAACAAGAGAATTGGCAATTGTTAGAAATGATAAGGAAAAAGTGTCAGAAATATTTAATTCTGTAATGTTTATTAAGATATTGTTAACTGTAACTAGTTTCATAATACTATTGGCAATTGTTACATTGATTCCAAAATTCAGTGCTGATGCAGACATTTATCTTTTAACATTTGGTATGGTTATAGGTTATGTGCTCTTTCCAACCTGGCTATTCCAGGGAATGGAGTATATGAAGTATACAAGTATTCTTAATATTATTGGAAAAGTAATATTTACAGTGCTTATATTCGTATTTATTCATCAAAGCTCTGATTATTTACTAGTTCCTATAATCAATTCATTTGGTTTTATTGTTGTTGGAGTCCTTGGTATTTATATTAGTCTTACCCGATTTGATATAAAAGTTAAAATTCCTCCAGTTGAAAGTATTAAATATCACTTAAAAGAAGGATGGCATGTATTTGTTTCCACAATAGCAATTAATATGTATACAACTACTAACACATTCCTGTTAGGTTTGTTGACAAATAATACCTTAGTTGGTTACTATAGTATATCTGAAAAAATTATTTTAGCTGTGAATGGACTTATTAATCCCATTTCTCAAGCATTATATCCATTTATTAGCCGTAGCGTGCATGATGATAAAAAAACCAGCATCCAATTTATTCGTAAAATAACAAAAATTATGGCAATTGTGGGAGTCATTTTATCACTAGGACTGTTTGTATTCTCAGAACCAATCATATTAATATTATTTGGAAGAGCATATCATAACTCCATAGCAGTACTTAGAATATTATCTATTGTACCTCTAGCAGTATCGCTTAGTACAATATTTGGTATACAAACAATGTTAACCTTTAACTATAAAAAGGCATTCACTACCATTGTAATGTTAGGAGGAATACTTGATATCATTCTTGGAATAATACTTATAATATTAATGAAAGAGATAGGAATAGCAATATCTTTTGCAGTTACAGAAATATTTATTACAATAGCCATGTTTATGTTTTTACAACGTAAGGGAATAAAAATTTTAGGAAGAACACCATTAGAATAAATAACTAAAAAGGAGGAAGATATTTGTCTTATGATTATATTATTGTAGGGGCAGGAATTACTGGAATAACTGCTGCTGAAGAAGTTGCCAATATTCTTGAAAAAACTGTACTGCTTATTGATAAACGGAATCACATCGGTGGTAACTGTTTTGATTATGTGAATGAATACGGCACGCTTGTTCACAGATATGGACCCCACATTTTCCATACCAATAATCCACAAGTTTATAATTATTTATCATTATTTACAACATGGAACGTTTACAATCATAAAGTTGTTTATAAAATAGGAAACGAACTAATACCCATACCATTTAATTTAATAAGCATAGACAAATGTTTACCAAATAATTCAGAAAAAGTCAAAGATGCTCTTTTAGAAGAATATGAAGTTAATTCAAAGGTTTCGGTTAAAGAATTAATAGACTCTGACAATGAAAGTCTACGACTGTTAGGAAATTACATTTATACAAATATATACCAAAAAGAAATAAAGAAAATTTATGGTGTCGAAGATACAAATCAAATAATGAATTTTATTGATAAAATGCCACCAGTCATAGTATCATATGATTGCAGATATTATAATGATGTTTATCAGACCATACCTGCAAGCGGATATACTAAAATGTTTGAAAACATGCTGACAAACCATAATATAAACGTGTTGCTAGAAAAAGATTATAAAGATATTCTTAAAATCGATTATGAAAATAAGAAAGTATACTATGAAGGTGAAGAATTTAATGGCCAAATAATATTTACTGGAAAGATTGATGAATTTTTTAACTATAAATATGGAGAACTCCCATATAGATCGTCAGTATTATTGAATGAGGACATTCAAGAAATAATGTTCCAAGAAAATGCTACAATCAACTATCCGGATGATTATCATTTTACTAGAATTACTGAATTTAAATATATAACAGGTCAGCAAAACTTTTACACAACATTACAATTTGAATTTCCTGTAGAATATAAAAAAGACAATCCCGAACAGAATAACCCGTTTTATGCTATGGATACGCTCGAAAATAAAAAATTATATGAAAGATACGAGAAATTATCAAAAGAATTTGAAAATGTTACTTTCATTGGAAGATTAGCTGAATATAAAGATATGAATATGGATGAATCTGTTGAAAAAGTTCTTGATTTAATTAACTATAAGCTTATGGGTGAATGATTTTGAATATTAAAGAGACATTGAAAAAGAAAGTTGAAACAGACCCTAATTCATTTGTTTCAAAAAGAATTTTCCAAGTATTTAGAGTTTTGCATGACTTGAATTTATTTTTTATTCATCATACAGGAAATGTTCCTTCACACCGATTCAGAGAATTCATGTACAGACACGTATTTAAAGTAAAGTTATCTAAAAACTCAATCATTTATATTCATTGTAATTTCTTTAGACCGTCCAATGTTCATATTGGAGAACACAGCATCGTGGGAAATGATGCTTTTTTGGATGGACGGGGAGGACTTTTTATTGGCTCAAACGTAAATATTGCAGGCAACTTTCAAGTTTACACCATGGAACATGACATTGCAAGTCCCACCTTTGAAAGTACGCAAGATTCTGTTTATATTGATGATTATGTATATATTGGAACTAGAGTAATGGTTATGCCCGGAGTACATATTCATGAAGGAGCCGTAGTTGCATCAGGGGCAGTTGTAACTAAAGACGTTCCCGCATGGACTATGGTCGGTGGAGTTCCAGCCAAATACATTAAAGACAGACCCCATGTTAAATACGAATTAAATACTGAAATTAAAGACTTATTTAGATAGTGAATTATTATGAGTACTGTTAGAACTCTTGTTAAAAATACCAGTGTATTGTTTTTATCACAACTTGTTAGTTACGTTCTTGCATTTTTTTATACACTTTATTCAGCAAGATACCTCGGAACAACAAATTTTGGTATTATATCTTTTGCTACGGCAATTTCCGGATTGTTTTCAATTTTTACAGATTTAGGATTGTCAACCTTAACTATTAGAGAAGTTGCACGTGATAAAAGTAAAACACAAAAATATTTGGGCAATCACGGATTAATTAAGTTAATATTATCCATTATTACAATGCTGTTATTAATCCTCTTTGTTAATATAGGAACATTTGATAATACGACCAAAATCGTTGTTTACCTAATCGGTTCATCCGTCATTATCAACGCTTTTAGTGGTACATTCACTTCAATGTTTCGAGCTTATGAACAAATGGAATATCAGTCTATTTGTGAAATTATTAATGCTGTAAGTTTATTTGTTGGAATAATGATTTGTGTATTTACAAAGCAATCCGTTATAGTTGTTTCCGCAGTTTATCTTATATCATCCATCTTTGTGTTAATATATAACTTTGCAATGTGTACAAAAAATTATGGATTAATACATTTCCAATTTGACTATAAATTCTGGAAATACTTAATTTATAATGCTTTCCCTCTGGCAATTACCAGCATTTTTGCTTTAATATCATTTAAAATGAATACTATTCTTTTAAATATGTTAACTACACATGCTGTTGTGGGGGAATATACTGCCGCATTTAATTTAATGCAAGCTCTGATATTCATTCCAACTGTCTTTTCCACTGCAATAATGCCAATATTTTCAAAATTCTTTGTAGACAGTAAGGACATGCTGGCATATTCCTATAAAAAATCATTGAAATATTTGACTATAATAAGCATTCCTATCTCCATGGGTACTTTAGTACTATCTGACAAAATTATATTGTTTATTTATGGACCTGCTTATGTAAACACTATTCCAATACTGGAACTTATCATATGGGCTTTACCTGCAATATTTTTAAGTTACATACTAGGTACCAGCATCGCTTCTATTAATAAGCAACATGAAACTATCAAAGCAACATTTATTTGTTTATTATTCAGTACAATCGGTAATTACATACTAATTAACCTCTTCGGAGGAATAGGTGCTGCAATGATTACAGTACTTAACGAGGTCAGTATGGTTATATTTTACATGTACATAATGCATAGATACGGCTATCAAGTTCCAATAAGTCATATAATAGCAAAACCTTTGATTGCTAGTGTAATCATGGGAGTTGTAATATATTACTTAAATTTAGAATTGTTTATTAGCATATTTGTAGGAATAATAGTGTACTTTACTTGTATCTTACTATTAAAAACATTTGATGAGGATGATTGGGGAATTTTAAAGCAATTATTGCCTGAAAAAATTAGCAACAAGTTAGGATTATGATTAAAATGATGAGTATTATCTGTGTTTATAATAATAAAGAAATACTGAATAAATACCTGATTAGTAGTTTAAATACTCAGAGTATAGAATACGAACTAATATTGGTAGACAATAGAAATAATGAATTTTCTAGTGCTGCTTCTGCATTAAATCATGGTGCTAAAAAAGCTACTGGAGATTATTTTGTATTTGCTCATCAAGATATTTTCTTTAGTGACCCTGATTGGATAAAGAATACTACTTCACAAATAGATAAGTTAAAAAAAGTAGGAATTATTGGTGTTGCAGGCAAAACTACTGACAGCATTGTAAGAAGCAATATTAAACAAGGCGTTCCGGCAGTTGATGTTTCACCATTTAAATTAGAAAAAGAAGAAAAGGCAAGTACAATAGACGAATGTTTATTTATTATTCCAAAAAATGTGTTTGATAACTATAAATTCAATGAAAAAGTATGTCCTGATTGGCATTTATATGCTGTAGATTATGTTTATAATATTAAAAAAGCAGGTTTTGAAGCATACCTTATTCCAACAGTAGTTGAACATAGATCTAAAGGTGCATCAATGAGTGAAAGTTATTACACTACACTACCAAACTTACAAAAAAAGTATTTAAAGAAAGGGTTGATTCGTACCTGTATGGGTGATTGGTTTACATTTATCCCAGTACAAGTACAAAGAGTTATAAAAAGATTTAAGATGTATTAAGTTTATCTATAGCAAAAGTACAGCAATCATCATACTTTGACATACATTCTACTTCTTCCACGGATATAGGATATTTATAATATTCTTCAAAAATTCCTTTTAAAATTCCTTTTGTTATATTACATATAGGCATATTATAAATTAAGTTTGAACATTCATTACAATCATTAATTTTTAATATTAATGGATCCTTGCTCCCAACTTTTATATGCCCTAATTTTAATTCTTCAAATTTATCATTTAATGATTCGAGTAAAATATCTAAGCTTTCATAATTTAAACTTTTTAATATTGTTTTCCCCAAATTTACACCAGTAATTACTTCAAGAGGTTCTAATTGTAAACCATGTACTAATAGTGTTGATTTAAACTGCCTAAACATTTCCGCATGTAACTGATAATCTGTGCTAATATCTGATTCAATTTCTGGTGATTTGTAAATAATTTTATCTGGATAAATCTCACCGATATAATCTGCTAATATATAGAATAATTTACTTCTTCTATCTAATGGATGAGACTTAAAGCTAATTATACCTTCATCAATAAGATTTTTTAAGTGAACAGAAATTGTTGATTTGGATTTACCCGTTTGTGATACTATGTCTGCCTCACTTACTTGCCCATCTAAAATATTTAATATTTGAATTTTAATAGGACTATCCACAATTTTAATACCCTTGTTAGTAGAAAAAATCTTAATCTTAGTATTATTGAAATTGTTTATAGGCATCATAATTATTATTATGTTTAAAAAATAATATAAAGATTTGTGAAGTTATAAAATCCTTATTAGTAAGAAAACTAATATAATTGATTAGAAATAAATGATTTTTTAAAAAGAATGAAAAATATTAATCGTTTAAATAATCAGTTTTTAAATCCATTTTATTAAGTTAAGAAATTAAAATGTATCAATTAATATAAATTTATAGAGATAAAGATAATTTGAGCAGATGTTGAAAATGAGGTTGCTTGTGATTTTCTTGGTCACTCCTGGAAAAAAAGTAAAAGACAATTTGAAAAAACGGGCTTTCACACAACAAAAACAAAATTTTCACATATTATTCTTTTAATTCTTCCAAAAAATTTGTTAACGATATATAATAGACTCAAATTTAACCTCTTCATAAATACAATTCTGGAGTAATTCTTTTAAATAAGCTTAAGAATATTAAAAAACAATTTTAAAGATAATAAAAAAATTGGTTTATTGTTGTTGCTTTGTAGTTTTGTTT
>JAFRMD010000151.1 GCA_017430835.1 Methanosphaera sp. | reverse complement strand
TGTTTCAAAAACTAATGGTGTGATTGTTAAGAAGTCTGCTGTTAAGGTTAAGGCTTCTAAGGTTACTGCTAAGTCTAAAGCTGTTTTGAAAGCTAAGATTGTTGATAAGTTTGGTAAGAATGTTGTTGGTACTTCTAAGGTGACAATTAAGGTTGATTCTAAGAAGGTTAAAACAGTCACTGCCAAAAAAGGAGTTATCAAAGTTACTATCAGTACTTCAAAACTTAAAAAAGGAAAACATAAAGTAACTTACATCATAGCAGCAAATAAGAGTTATGACGCTGGAAAAGCAACAGTTGTTTTAACAAAAAAATAATTCTAAACGATAATCAATAATGTAATAACAATATGGTTATTGCATTATTTTTTTCTATTTTTTAAGGGAGAGTTCAACAAATGTTTAATAAGAAGAAAATCTTTTTAATAATAATAATTACCCTATTAATAATAGGTATTTCTGTTGTTAACGCTCAAAAAGTTTCTAACGGTACATTAACTAAAAAGTCTTCTATTAATATTCAGAAAACAACTCTTAAAGAAATTTCTTCAACAAAAGTATTCACTCAGAAAAAAAATAAAGTTTCTACTAATAATATTACAAATAAACAAGTTCGAAAGAATGTTACACAAAAATCAGTAAAGACTGAGCAAAAAACACATATTATCAACAACAATAATTTTAAAAATTATTTTGATTCTGCAGGTAATATTAACTCTTCCGTATCTAAGGGTGATATATTGGATTTTCAAGGAGTAATCAACCAAAGTCAATCTATGAAGATATCGGTACCCGTAAATATTACAAGTTCAACTAATGATGCAAAAATATGCCTAAATACAACAGCAACCAGTTATTTTGGGAATGAATCTGGAAATTCATTTACTATAAACAAGGATGCAGCATATACAAACATATCTAAAATAATATTTTATAATACTCAATTTTTTATTATAAATACATCTTATGTCACTATCAATAATATTACTACTAATGTAACAGATCCATATGTTGGACTGGGGGTAGGACAATGTGCAATAAGAGAATTCTGTGAACATATATTGGTAGAAAATAGCACATTCTGTACTACAAATGCAAGTTGGGTTGCAACCTTAGTTTTTACTGGAGTTAAAGATAGTATAATACGTAATAATACTATTAGAGGTAGTGGTGATGTTTTCAATTTATTATACTTGAATACTTATAATTTCCCTGGTGTTGAAGTAACTGATATGACAGTAAATGTTAATAACACTATTGAAAACAATTATATTGATGGAACACGGGCTATAGCATCTGCAAAATGTTATGCAATCGGAATCTTTGGATCAAACAATACAATAAGAAATAATACAATAAACTATTCTGGTGTAGGAATAACTACTGGATGGGTAGGAAGTGGTGAATCTTTAAGTGCTGGAACAAAAATTATTAATAATTCATTTATTGGCGGTTGTAATATTGTAACACCAAATAATGGAGAAATAATAAACAATACTGCAGATACATTAAGTATAACCACGAAAAACTCAATAATAGAAAACAACACATTCAATAATATTTATGTTCAAACAAGTGATTTCATACTGGAAAATTATAATATCTCTGGAAACGTTTTACTATCGGAAAATATTAAAAATATAACAATAAAAAATTCAAGTTTTAATTCAATAGATTTACGTGGAAATTCAGGAAACAATTTGGAAGACATTAAATTAATTCAAAACAATATAAGTACTATAACTATTGGTAAAGATAGGACGGGGTATGTAAATAATATTGAAATAAATGAAAACAATATTACTAATGCAATTTTTATCAATGGTAGGAGAAATAGTGACATTCTTATTATTAATAATGAAATAGTTACTGATGCTGATTATTCAATTAACATATCTTATGCTGTAGAAAATCTGATAATAGAGGATAATTATCTCTGTAGTTCTAAAGGTAAGGGAGTTAATGCAATTGGAGCAACAAATACGATTTATAGTCAATGTAATATTGGAAAAAACTTACCTGATGAAGATAGGATAGTGATTCTGCATAATACGACCATAAAAATAACTACGACTGAATTTGATCTGGATAGGGAAGCAGTTATAATTGCATCAGTAATAACTGATATTGGAATGGTGAATGATGGAACTGTTACTTTCAAAGATTCTATGGGCAATATATTAAAAACTGTTTATGTGTATAAAGGAGAAGCAAAATTAAAAATTAACTTTACAAAAGCAGGAACGGAAGTAATTAAAGCAAT
>JAFRMD010000150.1 GCA_017430835.1 Methanosphaera sp. | reverse complement strand
TAAAATCAATATTAAAGTGCCTACAGATCTTAAGAAAGGTACCTATACCGTTACAATAATTGCCGGTATAAATGGATATTACCAAGACAGTCGAACAGATACTAAACTAACTATCACACAATAGATAGTTCTTTCCCCACCTAATTCTTTTTTTTAATATTATTTTTTTATACTGTACATGTATACTTAGAGAAAAATAAATCTTATTTTTTTATAAACTATTAATATTATTGAATACATAAACAATAATTATGATATGTATTAGTCTAAAATAATTTTAAAATGAATCTTCAAATAATATAATATCATCAATGAGGTGGTTAAAATAATTGATAGAAGAACGATAAATAGTATACTAGTGTCTATTGTAATCATAATACTAATAATCGTAGTAGGTTCTTTTTTCAAATGAATTGATTTAAAACATTGAATTCTTTTTTGTCTAGAAATTCAATTAAAAAAATGAATTAAGGAGGACTATTTTTTTCCAATAAATACTTTCTCTTTTCATATATTTAACTAACTTCTCCTTCATTTTCAAACTGCTTATATAATGATTTATAGTAACTTTCTTTCTGATTAATCAATGATTCATGAGTTCCTTCTTCAATTATTCTTCCATCATCAATTACAAGAATTTTATCCGCATTTTTGATTGTTGATAATCTATGTGCAATAATAAAGCTGGTCTTGTTTTCCATCAGCTGATCCATTGCATCTTGAATTAACTTCTCTGTACGAGTGTCTACACTTGAAGTTGCCTCATCAAGAATTAATATTTTCTTGTTTGCAAGTATTGTACGTGCAATAGTTATTAACTGTTTTTGTCCTTGAGAAATGTTATCAGTATCCTCATTTAAAAGAGTCTCATAACCTTCAGGCAAGTATTGAATAAAATTATGGGCATAAGCAATTTTTGAAGCTTCAATAATTTCATCATCAGTAGCATCCAATCGTCCATAACGAATATTATTTTTAATGGTATCATTGAATAGCCATGTTTCCTGCAATACCATCCCCATCAATGATCTTAAACTGTTTTTATTAAATTCTTCAATATTAACTCCATCTATCCTGATTTCTCCAGAATTAATATCATAGAATCTCATCAACAATTTTATGATAGTTGTCTTACCAGCTCCCGTATGTCCTACAATAGCAATTTTTTCTCCCTTTCTTGCAGTAAACGATAAATTTTTAATAATCATATTATCATTATCATATCCGAAGGATACATTGTCAAAGATTATGCAATCATTTATTTCATCAATTGTCTTAGTGGATTCATCTATTTCCTCTTCAATTTCTAAGAATTCAAAGATTCTTTCAGTGGCAGCCAGGGCTGTTTGTGCAATTCCCATAACACGGGTAATCTGTTGAATTGGTTGTGTGAAGTTTTGTATGTATTGGAAAAATGCCAGTATATCTCCAACTGCTATTGCTTTTTGTAAAACAAAGATTGCCCCCACTACTGCTATAACCACGTAGGATAAGTTGGATATGAAGTTCATTATTGGCCCAGTAAGGCTTGAATAAAACTGGGATATCCATTCATATTTGTACCATGTATCATTGTCTTCTTTGAACTGTTTAAAAGATGAATCTTCCTGGTTAAATGATCTTACAATATCATGAGCTGTAAATGTTTCTTCTATTTCTGAGTTAACCTTTCCTTTATACACTAACTGGCTTTTATAATATTTCTGTGAACGCTTTGTAACTATTGTCATGATAACAAATGTTATTGGTATTAGAATAACTGTTATGAGAGTCATCCATACATTAATTGTCAGCATCATTACCAGCACACCAACCAATGTAATGATTGCCGTCATGAACTGTATGAACGTTGAATTGATTCCCTGTTGTAACGAGTCCACATCATTTGTTATACGGGATAATATGTCTCCTCTTTTATTTGATTCAAGGTTTCTCATGGATAAATGATTTACCTTTTCAATTAAACGTTTTCTTAAGTCATAGCTGATGCTGGTTGAAATTTCCGTTAAAAACCAAGTTTGAAGATAAGAAAATATTCCACTGACAATGTATAATATTACCACAATCGTTAAAAGATTTATTAATGATGGAATGTCTACTGTTCCTTTTCCAGCATACAATAATATTAATCCATCATAGATGATGGTTGTTGCCCTTCCTATTAACAGTGGGGCAATAACTGTAAATGACGTGCTTATTACGGCACAAATGAATATAATAATTAATTTTAATTTGTAATCCCGTAGTAATGAAAAGATGTTCATGATTGCTTTACGAGTATCGTTAGGTTTTGACACGGCTCTTCTATCACGTTTCATCGCAATGCCTCCATCTTTTCACTTTGTGAAGAAAGAATTTCCTGATAGAAGGAACATCTTTCTGATAACTCTTCATGTGTTCCAATATCTACAATTTCACCATCATTAAGTACTATAATTTCATCAGCATCTTTTATACTACTTATTCTTTGAGATACTATTAATAATGATTTGTTTTTCATCAATACTTTCAATACTTCTTTTAATTCGTTTTCAGTTTTTACATCCAAAGCTGAAAAACAGTCATCAAACAAATAAAAGGCATGTTCTCCAATAATGGTTCTGGCTATGGATAATCTTTGCCTTTGACCTCCAGAATAATTGGAACCGTTTTGAACTACTTCCATATCCAAATTATCTATAAAATCTGTTGCCTGAGCATTTTCTAATGCTTCAAATATTTCTTCATCTGTTGCATCTTCTTTTCCTTTTTGCATATTTGTTCGTATTGTTCCAGAAAATAATATGGCATTTTGTGGTGCAAAGCCTATCTTTTGTCTTAAATTTTTTAAATTGTACTCTTTAATATTCTTATTATTTAAGAGTATTTCTCCACTTGTCACATCCTGTAATCTTGGGATAAGATTTAAGATGGTTGATTTTCCACTTCCCGTACCACCAATAATTGCCGTTGTTTTTTCAGGACTTAATTTAAAGTTAATATTTTTCAGTGTTTCTTTTTCCGCACCAGGATAAGCAAATGATACATTTTTAAACTCTAAAATATTATCCTCATTATTTGTACTTATTTCTCCATTTTTGATGGATATTGGAGTACTAAGTACTTCTTCTATACGCCTGGCAGATACCAATACTCTCGGAAGCATTATCGTAAATGCTCCAATCATAATAAATGCCGTTACCATTTGTGTTGCATACTGAATGAATGCTATAATGTCCCCAGTTAGTAGTGTTCCCTTTAATGCATCAAATGTTCCAAAATAGAGTATGGTAACAATCATCAGGTTCATAATAATGTGCATTGCCGGAAGCATTATCAACATTCTTCTATATACTTTCAAATTTACTTTCAGGTAGTCCTGGTTGTGTTTGTTGAAGTGTTCCTCTTCATACTTCTGTCTAACGAAAGCTCTTATAACTGGTGTTCCAATAAGTATTTCCCTTGACACTCTATTAATTTGGTCAACAATTTCCTGTGTTTTCCTGAAATATGGTATAACATTTATATTTACAATAATTAACATTGCCACTACAAAGATGAAGACTACAAAAATTATCCATGAAAGGTCAGAACCTATTTCAAATACTTTGATGATACTTCCAATACCTAATATTGGGGCAAACAGTATTGTTCTGAACATTATTCCCATAATACTTTGTATTTGACTTATATCATTTGTTGAACGGGTAATTAGGGATGATCTGGAGAATGAGTTTAGTTCGTGATTGGAGTATTTGAGAATTTTTTGAAACATTTCTTCCCTTATATCTCTTGCAAATAATGATGATACCTTACTTGAAAGATATGCTACAACTATAGTTGCAAGTACCGATATTACTACCATTATCATCATATTTGTTCCAGTATCGACAATAATGTTAAAGTTTGAATATTGTATTCCCTTATTTACAATTTGGGCTGTGTATGAAGGTAGGGTCAAGTCACAATATACTTCAATAATAAGAAATATTATTATTAAAAATACTAGGTATAACTTATTTTGCATACTTTTTAATATGTTTTTCATATACAACAGCCTTCATCAGTTTTTTTAGGTTTAAGTGTATTGTTGTAATATTCAATACTTGAATTAGTTAAGTATTATCTTTATTCGGTATCTTATATAATTATTTATATTCTGAATATAGAAAAAAAGTTGTGAATCTTCAATATCACTTTTTTTATGATTTTTATAAGTATTTTATAAAGTTTTTTGTTATTTGTTCTTAAACTTGATAAAAAAATATTATTAAATTCTTGAAATTATTATCAGTACTTTTAATGGATTATTTTTTGTCTCTTATTAATTTAATATTGATTGAATCAATTTTACTCTTAAATAAATTAGAAACTACTTTATTATATAATTAATAATATAATAATAATAGAATGTACTAAAGTTAGAATCTAAAATTGGGATTATTAAGTACTTATTATCTGTTTAGTAATGGTGAAATTTATGTTAAACAACTTCTTTAAATTAGAAGAAAATAATACAGACTTAAAAACAGAAGTTATTGCAGGAATTACAACTTTCCTAGCAATGGCTTATATTTTGGGAGTAAATCCAACAATGTTGTCTCAAGGAGGGATGCCTGCAACAGCAGTATTCTTCTCAACAGCACTAGCTTCTGGAGTAGCCTGTATTATAATGGGATTGCTATCAAAATATCCTGTAGGTTTAGCACCCGGAATGGGAATGAATGCATTATTTACATATACAATCATAATTTCGATGGGTAATTCATGGCAAGCTGCATTATCTGCCGTATTCTTAGCAAGCATTATATTTTTAATTATTACTGTATCAGGACTAAGAACAGCAATTCTTAATTCCATACCTTTTGATTTAAAACTGGCAATAGGTGCAGGTATAGGATTTTTCCTAGCGTTCATTGGATTACAGGGTGCAGGCGTTATAGTATCCGATACATCAACCTTAGTTGGAATGGGTCCAATAATTTCAGCACCAGTATTACTTACTATAATTGGTATACTCATTACATTAATATTATATGTCCGAAAGGTACCTGCAGCAGTTTTTATTGGTTTAATGTTAACATCAATAATAGGAGTAATATTCACTTTATTCGGATATGGAACAGGAAACCCATTAATGCCAAGTATACCTACTCATATAATATCATTTAATTTTGACACGTCTGCAATCGGAGCATTCATAACCGGTTTTGGAGAATTGTTTTCAAACATTCCAAACTTAATAATGATTTTATTTTCCATAATTTTCGTGACATTTTTTGATGCAACGGGAACATTAATACCTATTGCAAAAGAATGTGGCTTCGTAAAGGAAGATGGTGAAATTGAAGGAATAGAAAAAGCATTTGTTGCTGATGCACTGGGTGGAGTAATGTCATCAATATTAGGTACAAGTACATTAACAGCATTTGTGGAAAGTGCAACGGGAGTAGGTCTTGGTGGAAGAACAGGATTGACTGCAATAGTTACTGGAATATTCTTTTTATTATCAATATTTTTTGCACCAGTAGTATTATCACTATTTACATCATCAGTAACGGCCTCAGCATTAGTAATAGTTGGTATTTTGATGGTTATTCAATTAAAAGATGTGAATTGGGATGATTTAACTATAGCTGCATCAGTTTTCATAACTATACTCATGATGGTGTTGACTTATTCAATATCATTGGGTATTGCATGGGGATTCATAATATATACGGTTACTATTATAGCAAAAGGAAAAATAAGACAGTTAAATAGAATAACATGGCTAATGGTAATAGTTTTCATATTATATTTTTTCTTTGGATTATAAAAAGTGGAATATCCTCTATTAAACTTTTTTTAGTAAAATTTTTAAAAATAGTGTGAAATAGGATAGTAAAAATACTATTTCATTAAGTTTTCAATTCTAATTAGTTCAGTAAAACATATGCATGCAAATCCGGATTTGTATTCATTAATTTTATATTTATTGTCCTTATTGTCTATGCAAACAGCACCTAACAGGTCACATAGTGTTGGAATGTTCATATTTCTGATTGTAGAATTTCTACTTTGTGTTGAATGAAACTCATCTTGGGTTACAATACATAAGTCATTATGGTATGCATATGTTATTAGGTATGGATCTGCATCTTCAGGATTTTCTAGTGCATAATAATTAAAATAATCAGGATACTTACTTCTTAGATTGTTATATGTTTCAGATAGGTCATTAGTTATGCTTGGCATGAAGATGTCTTCATATTCAGTAGAGAAGAAATCATCATTTAACTCATTTTTAACTTTATCAATTGAGATGGCTTCACCATTTTCTATTAGTTTAATAAAGTTTTCAAAATGGGTTGGAAAACATGACTTATCGTATTGCTGACCGCTTTGAAATCTTACAAAAATGTTAGTATCAATTAAATATTTTGGATTGCTCATCGTCTTCCACCACTTATTTTATTTATTACATATGGAATTACCATGTGAGGTACGCCAAGTTCATTGGACAAATCTAAATCATTAATGAGTTCTTCATCATATGCTTCAAGTAATAATTCTGCAAACAGGTAACCATTCTGATTAAGGTTCCTAGAGGCCATGCTTTTAAAACGTTGTTGTTTTGTTCGTTTCTTCTTAACCTTTGCTTTATCATCTTTAACAATTTCTTCAAGTGAATCATCATCTTCAGGTTCATTTTCCTTCGCATAAACTCTTTTAACTAATTGTTCCTCTAATTCTTCATCACTTATCATTTCCAATTTTCTTAAACGATAAAGAATTGTTTCCATACTGGCATTATACCGGCTAGAAACAATACGGATAATTGAATTGATATTACTGATATGAATGTTTCTAATTTCCTTTTCAGGAAGTAAAATCTCAGAAGCAACCCCACTGCAGAACTCTTCTTCAACTTCTCTATTATAATCTCCACTAATTCCATCCTTGCCAATTAATAAATGGGCGTATTCGTTAAACAATGAAAATATCTTTTCCTTATCAGAATTTCTATTATTAATTCCAATAATTGGAAGTAACTTGTTATTAAATGCATAACCCTTGATTTCTTCAACTTTAATATTATAAAATTTAAATATGAGGATATTTAATGATTCAAATTCACGAATCCATTGATCTACAGTGTAATTATTTAATTTATCAGCGTTTATGTTTAATGAATCTTTTATAAGATTCACAACACTATCTTTATCTAATTTGTCTTCATTATAGTATGCAAATGATAAGTCTTTATTAAGTTTTTCTGCAATATCCAAAAGTAGCATTCTTTTTCTTTTTGCATGTTTAATTTCCTTCAATATATCAGGACTGGATAATATGCGTTTATCATTCATTGTCCTATAGTCTTTTATATATTGTTCTATTTCGGGAGGTGGAGTGTTGTTAAGGAAAAGTAACGGGCTGACATCATAAAGATTTGCTAATCGATTAATATTTTTATAAGTTAAAATGCCATTTGTTTCCCATTCTTCAAGTGTTGATTCTTTTATCTTCAATTTTTTACTTGCAGATTCAATGGTATAATTTAAAGACTTCCTAGACCATATAATCCATTCTGGATTTACTTCTATACATTGTGTCATAAGATAATTCACATCCCCATAAATTAATAGAACATTAAATAAGTATATAAAATGTTATGTTACTTAAATTATTTATTTCTTTTTAAGTTTATAACAATTCAACATATTCCCTTAAATAATTGATTTTTATTTAGAAAATGAGTTAAATTGGGTATTCTTATATAATTCATATTATATGTTATTTTTTGTTAGTAACTTAGTCTTTTTTCCTTTATTATTGCTTTGATTTAAAATTTTAAAAAAATGGAATTATTTACATATTTTTTTGGCTATTAATATTTTGTTCTAGATTTTTCATATTTACAAAACATTTATATATGATGATTATCAAAGTAGGAAGTAGGAAAGATATTTCCGATGGAAATATTAAAACTAACAAAAAATAATTTTCAGAGGATAATATTCTATTAACAAATTAACAAATTTAAGGTGATAATCATGTCCGAAAAAGATGATAAAATAGATGAAGTAATTAAACAGATAGACACATTTGATTGTAAATTTTTAAGACTGCAATTTTCAGATATTCACGGTATTCCAAAAAGTATGGCAGTATCATTAAAAAAACCTGAAGATGCAGAAGATATAATAAATGACGGATTGCTGTTTGATGGTTCTTCAGTTCCAGGATTCACAGCAATAAACAACAGTGATTTGGCATTAATGCCAGATATAAGTACATTCTCCACATTACCATGGAGACCAGAAGATAAAGGAACTTGCAGATTCATTTGTGATGTATATAATACAGATGGAACTCATTTTGAAGGAGATCCAAGAGGAGTACTAAAAAAATCATTGAAAAAAGCTGAAGAAAGAGGATACCAATTTAATATGGGTCCGGAACCGGAATTTTTCATTATCGATCAAGATGAAGATGGTAATTACATGCCAGCAGACCAAGCTGATTACTTCGATGTAGAACCATTAGACAGAGGAACCGATATAAGAAGAGAAATAGTATTGGGTCTGGAAAAATTGGATTTCAACATAGAAGTAAGTCACCACGAAGTAGCTCCAGGACAACACGAAATCGATTTCAGATTCGCTGATGCATTAAAAACTGCTGATGCAGTAATAACATTCAAACAAGCAATCAAAGCATTGGTAGATAATTTAGGATATAAAGTAACATTCATGCCAAAACCATTCTTTGGAGTAAATGGAAGTGGAATGCATTGTAACCAGAGTTTATTTAAAGATGGAAAAAATATCTTCTACGATCCAGATACAGAAACTCAACTATCACAACAAGCATTATACTTTATCGGTGGACTGTTAGAACATGCTCCAGCATTATCCGCTATCTTATCTCCTACAGTAAACTCATATAAACGTTTAGTACCCGGATATGAAGCACCATGTTATATTGCATACGGACTTAAAAACAGGTCAACACTGTTAAGAATTCCTGCATCAAGAGGTATTGGAACAAGAATTGAATGCAGATCAGCAGACCCTTCATGTAACCCATACTTAGCATTTGCAGTATTACTGGAAGCTGGTTTAGATGGATTAGACAATAAACTTGACCCGGGAGAACCAACAGAATTCAACGCATTCCAGTACACTCCTGAAGAATTAGCTGAAAAAGGTATTCAAACATTACCAACCAGTTTATGGGAAGCTTACCATGCATTAGAAGAAGACGAAATTGTAAAAAATGCATTAGGTGATTATGTATACAATCAATTCTATGACATCAAACGTCAAGAATGGGATGACTACAGAATACAAGTATTCGACTATGAACGTGACAAATACTTAAACATATAATAATATTTAGAGTGCCAATTTATTTCATTGACATGGAAGAAAAATTAATAAGAATTAGAGGGGGTGATGATATATTGTAATTTAATCAAATATTATAAAAAAGATATAAATCTCCTTTAATCACCCCTTTACATTACTCAAATAACCTCCCAATATTTTTTTTAATTTTTAATAGATTCATACAAATTAATCATGCTATCATTATTTAAATAGGGATAGTTATAGAAATTATACAAAATTTACATATTATATATAAAAAAGTCTATAAACAATTTAATTATTATAAAAAAAGAAAATAGAAGTAATGAATACTTCTTTTAAAAAATAGTTAATTATTCAAGTGGGATTTTTACTAAAATTATTTCAATTATCTGAATCCTTTCCTTACTAATGGAACTCCAGTTATATGTGATGCTTCCATTGTTAAAGATACTAAGTCTTCTTTCTCTAATTTTTGAATATCCGTATTTCCGGCCTGTTGAGTTAACATTTTTGCTTCTTCAGTCATTACTTTAATGTAATTTGCAACGTGTTCTCCACCTCTTACAGGATCCAATCTACGTCTAAACAATCTATCCTGTGTTGCTATACCTTTAGGACATTTTCCCTGACTACAACCTTGACAGACTTTACAACCTAATGAAATTAAAGCAGCAGTTCCAATATAAGCAGCATCAGCACCTAATGCTATGGCTTTTGCCACATCTGCTCCAGAACGTATACCACCAGCAGCCACAAGACTTACTTCTTCTCTCATATTAATTTCTCTAAGAGTTTCATCTGCTTCCAGTATTGCCTGTATTGTAGGAATTCCTGAGTGTTCGGTAACAACCTCTGGTCCTGCTCCTGTTCCTCCTTGCATACCATCAACAACAATTATGTCTGCACCTGCCTTTGCAGCAATTTTAACGTCCTGTTCTACACGACCTGATGTGAATTTTACCATAATAGGTACTTTCCAGTCAGTAATGTCACGCAATTGATTAATTTTCAATCTTAAATCTTCTGGACCAACTATGTCCATGTGTCTTGCAGGACTCAAGGCATCAGTTCCCTCTGGAATGTTTCTGATTTTTGCAACTTCTGCCGTTACTTTTTCAGCCAATAGGTGTCCACCCATTCCAGCTTTTGAACCTTGACCAATTTTAATTTCTATAGCATCCGCATTATTTAAGTAATTTGCGGATACTCCAAATCTTCCTGATGCATACTGGGCAATTAATTTGTCTGCAAAATGCCTTTCTTCAGGAAGCATTCCACCTTCACCAGTATTTGTTATTGTTCCTGCAAGTTTTGAACCTCTTGCCAATGCTATTTTTGCTTCTTTACTGATAGCTCCAAAGGACATTGCTCCAATCATTATTGGGGTGGATATTTTTATAGGATTTTCTGCAAACCTATCACCTAATACTACCTCTGAGTTACATGGTTCTCGGTACTTGTCAATTGGAGGTCTTGATACTTGTGCAGGTAATATGGTTAAATCATCAAATGATGGTACATGACGGATTGCTCCACATCCTCTAACCTTATAGGTTCCTTCTTTGGATTTACGTTTAATTTCAAGCATTGTATAGTTTGACCAGATTCCCCTATGTTCATCTGGAAGTGGTGTTACATATATTGCATTATTTGGACACATTTCTTCACATATTTTACATCCAACACAATTTTCTTGGTGAACTGGTTGAGGTTCATCATTAATTATTTCATATACTCCATGTGGACAATTACTATAACAACTGTAACAGTTTTTACATAATGATTGTTTAGGATTGTCACATAAATACCAACAACATCCTGGTCGATTATTGTTTCGTTTACATATTTCTGATCTTCGGTTAACGTCAAATGGCATTTAAATCACATCCTTTTTAAATTGTTTTAATGGTTTAAATACTGGACATACGGAATATTTTGTTCCTGAAGCTTTAACTATTTCATCCACGTCTTTTGTAAGTTTTGCATATGGTTTCCAAGCCAAATCCTCTTTCTTATCCACTACCAGTGTCTGGGTAACTATATTGTTTGACAATAAATAATCCAGTATGGTTGTAACTACTACTCCATCTTGACCTTCGTTATGCTTTAATGATTTTACTGTTAATATTTTTCGGTAATCACCAATTTTTTTGCTAATGTCATTTCTTAAGTCAACAGGTACAAATGTTCTTGGACATACTGAAAAACACATATGACAATCTTCAGGACATTTTTTTCGTTTTTTACGCGGTTTTGTGTTCTTGATTAGTATTAATTCCTCTGGGCATACGTATTCACATGCTCCACACAGTACACATGCTCCCACATTTATTACATTTGCTCTCAAGTCATCAAAATTTGATACAGTATTTTCTTCCATTATACTTTCATCAGTCTTATTTCTCTGATAAAGTACTGGTCTTGCTTTTGATTCTCGTTCTTCTATGTTTTCATGATTTGTTTTTGACTTATTGGATGCAATTCGTTCTAAGAGTTTTAATTGTGAAGGTGTTAATTCTTTAGCCTTCAGGTACTTTTGTTTAATTGCACCGTTAATAATTTTTTCTCCTTTCTCGGTTCTGATTATTATTGTGGACCATCCATTCTCTGAACCTATGGATCCTACGGATACATCTGATGTTTCTGATGTTAGTTCTACACAAATGTTGCAGTTTTTTCTTACAACTGTTTTTGCTGTGGATAATGATATTTTTCTTTGTTCACCATTTTTCAGGTTAAAGAATGCGTATCCTTTTTCTACTCTGAATTTTTCAATTTCATCCATGGTTAAATCGAATTCATTTAATAGTTTTGTGAAGTATGAATATGAAAAGTTTTCCATACAGAATAAACCTATTTTAAAGTATATGGGGTTTTCGGTATAATACTGTATTTTTGATGCAGCCATAATTTCACAAGGAGTTCCTACCATTGCTATTTTGTCTTTTGACATTATTATCACTCCATTAGTGCTCTATTGGATTTGCTCGTAATTTTTTTGAAATTTGTATAATCTATATCTGTTATTTCAAATCCATATTTTGTTAATGTTGATTTTAGTTCTTTTTGATCTTCTAAGGTGGATTGTTCCATTTTTGCATTTTTTCCCAGACTTTTTACATCTCCCAGTACATATATTGTTCCTCTCATGATGGATTCGCCTGCATCATCTGTCACATTTCCGAGTACTATCAAGCGACCACCCATCATTAATAGACCAGTCATGAAGCCACTGTTTCCTCCAATAATTACTGTTCCACCTTTCATGATTTCTCCAGTACGTGAACCAGCTGAACCTTTTACAACAACGGTTCCACCGTATATCCCTTGGCCTGCTCCATCTCCAACTCCACCTTCGATGATTAATTCTCCGCGAGTCATATTGTCTCCAGCAAACCATCCGGCATTGTGTTTTACGTGGATTTTAGGGCCATCAATCATTGTTCCAATAAAATATCCTGCAGAACCATCAATTTCTATTTCTACTTCTTCTGTAACACCTGCAGCAATATTGTGTCTTGATTGGGGATTTTTAATAATTAATTTATCATAGTTTATTGCATGTTCTTTTATTGAACGATTTAATTCTTTTTCGTTCATGTTTTCAGCATTTATAATATACTTTCTCATAATAATTTCCCTTCTTTATATTGTATAGGATCTGGTTTCTCCAGGAGCTATTTGTTCTACATGGTCGGTATCCAGTACGTCCTGTAGTGACATTTCTTCAGAAGCTATTGCAAATATGTCATCATTTTCTGCCATTACTCCAGGTCTTAGTCCAAGTTTATCTTTTGCTATTCCTATTCCGTTTGGTGTTCCTACCAGTATGGAGAATGGACCGTCTAAATCTTTAACAGCTTCTTCTAATGCTTCTTCAAGTTTGTATCCATGTGATAATTTTTCTGCCATGTAATGAACAATACATTCAGTGTCATTTAATGTTTTAAACACGTGTCCTTTTCTTTCAAGTGGGTCTCTTATTTTCCAGTAATTGGTTATTTGTCCATTATGTACTACTGTAATATCTGGTGTGATATAACTTTGATAAGGATGTGCATGGTATCTGTCTATTCCACTTTCTGTTGCAAATCTTGTATGTCCTATTCCATGGGTTCCCATTCTTTTTGGAACATCATATCTTTTCGCGATATCTTTGACTTTTCCTATGTCCTTAATCATTTCAAATGAATGTGAACCATTTATAACTTGTATGTCCTCAATTTCGTCTAATTCAGTTATTAATGGTTTTAACATTGAGTAATCATCCAATTTAATTTCACAACGATAAATACTATGTTTTTCATCTGATTTTGTTAGTTCATCATTGATTATTGGACTTGTTTCATTAAGTGTTGTTTGAACTTGGTTAAGTAAATTAGGTTCATTTTTAATTTCAATATTTAATTGGTAATTGTTTTTTGGTAGATTCAATCCACCATATATTGCAAATCCTGCTGAATCTGGTCCTCTATGTTGTAAAGATTCGAGCATTGATGTTAATGATTTTCCAACAGGATGTGTTTTTTTATCTTTGTATATTATTCCTGCGATTCCGCACATTTTAATACCTCTATATAAATACTTTATGTAGGAAGTTAACTTCCGATACTTTTTTAAAAAAAATACATAAAGTATCCATTGTTAATAAATTATTTTTTTATAAGTGTAATAAAGAGTTCAATACCCCTTATTATATGAGATTCAATATGAAATAATAATAATTCCATGACTAAATTAAAAAGTTTTTTCCAATTTTTGAAAACACTTTCATCAATAGAAAACATTACATTATCTCTATTAATATATTAGTCAAATATAATATATATAAATAACCATTCATGTTCAATACATTATTTAAATATGATAAAAATTATTTTAAAAAAACTCTAAAAACACGAATTAAAATATAAATAAATACTAAAAAATAAAAAATATTAAACAATGTTAAAAATTAATAGCATAAATCATTTGAACTTTTAGACACTTAATGTCTAATAATATAGTAGTCGACATTGAATCTTATAAATTTTTATTAAAAAATTATATGTCTAGTAATATTTCTTTTACCCATTTTTTCCAGTAACTGGGATTATTTACTACTTTATAAAATTCCTCTTTAAATTCATTAATCAAATCTTCTTCATTATCTATGTATTTCCTAGAGATTATTCCTTTAACTGTT
>JAFRMD010000149.1 GCA_017430835.1 Methanosphaera sp. | reverse complement strand
CAACAAATAAAAAAACAAAATCAAATACAAATATAATATAATATTATAATACTAAGAGCGAACTGTTAACTATTCTAACAGTTTCACTAAAATCTGGGGAGTCAACAAGACATTATTTCACATAATTGTTGCACGCCCTCTTATGAGCCTATAACAGTTATAGATTCCCATTTATTTTTTTTATACCATGCTAGCAGGTTTTTGTCCGTTAATTATTTTTTGAGTTATTATTTGTGTTTTATTACAGTGAAAAATACAGTCACTTATAATGTTTTTTCATAAATGTGATTAGTTTTGAGATTATTCCTTCTTCTGTTTTGATATCTTTATTGATTTTGTTTTTGATTTAGTATATCTCTTGCATAATTGTTGTTATTATAATTGCATGAAATATGTGTAAATAATATCCTATATTGAATTTTTGGCTATTGATTTGTACATTGATTTTTCATCTGTTTTTGGACATAAACTGCTCCACATCATGTTGCTTTTTATATGAATCGATTTATTCATTTTTTAGTTGTTTTCCATTTATTTGTTGAATTTTTTCTTAAAATCATTATAATCATATTTTAATAATGCACATTAATCGTGAAAAAAATAATCAAATAGCATACAAATTACAATGTTAAAATTTTTTAGGCAATTATATATGATTGTAAATGATATAAATTATTACAGTGTATATTATTAGTTAATTAAATGAATCTAATTACAAGGGTCTATTATGTCAGAATTTGAAGAATTGTTTGGAGAAGAATTTTTTATTTTGGATTCAGAAAATTTGAATTCAATAAAAACTAAATTATATGGATATATGATAATAGAAAAAGAAGAGGGTTATAACATTGTTAGGGATAATTTAGATAATCCCTCTGATTTAACACCTGATGGAACTTATGTTTACATCAATAAAACTGATGACAATATCTTCATACACCAGGATTTTAATGGATGTTATGGATTATACATTTATAAGAATGATAAATATTTCTGTATATCTAATTCATTTTTGAAGTTAGTTAATTATTTAAAACATAAAGTTAAACTCAGTTTAAACATTAAAATTGCTAAATCATATTTATCAAGTACTTTATGCACTTTATCATATAAAGAAACTTTAATAAATGAAATTAAACTTATTCCTAGAAACAAATATATAAAAATAGATATTAAAAAAGAAACAATTGATTTTTCGCCAATAGACTATGAGGAAAATACTCTTGATTTAGATTCACCAGAAGCTATGGAGATTTTAGATAAATGGTTTTATAAATGGATCAATCTCTTTCGACAAATTAAATTAGAAACAGACAATTTATCTTTTGATTTGACTGGAGGATACGATTCTCGACTTAATTTTGCATTATTATTATCTTCTAAAATAGATTTGAATAAAATTATGATTAGATCAATAGATAATGACTTGCATACTCATGCTGCTGATTTTGAAATAGCATCAGAAATTGCAAATTATTACGACTTTAAATTAAATAATCAAGAGAACATCGTTAAAAACCCCCAATATTTTCAAGATATTGCAACATCATTAAACGTTTCATATTACGTGAAATTAGGTTTTCATAACCAAATGCATTATCAAAACGCTAAAAACACCAATCCCACCTATAGAGTGACAGGTGCAGGTGGTGGTATGTTAAGAGGTTATGAAGCTGCAGATGATGAATTTTATAGTCAAAGATCCCAGAATATCTCTGGTGAATTAACTAATTCCGTAGAAGAAGTATTTAAAGATAATTTCAAAGAATATGTTAAGGAATATGATATCTCTGAAGATGAATTTCCTTACGTGAATTATAGGGAAACAAGAAGAACAAATCATTTTGGAAAACAAAGTACTGTATCCTATTTAACCAATAACATTCTTTTAAATCCATTAATCGATTCAGATATCGCCAAATTAAAACGTTCAACCGAAGACTGGAGAGATAATGATTTATTAATAACATTAATATTTGTAAGGTACTGTCCAAAATTATTAGACTTCAAATTCCAAGATGGTAAAGGAATAGATATTAACACAGTTGAATATGCCAAATATTTAAATGAAAGTTATCCTTTAAAAATAAAGAATCTTGAATTAATTAGTGAAAAAACTAGTGAAGATATTGAAATTCAAGAAAACAAAAAATACTTCAATCTTAATGAAATAAATAAATATCTAAAAAATATTTTTCTAACAAAATCATTTAGGAATACTTTTCAAACATACTTCTCACCAAGAATATATGATTGGGCTGCATTAAAAATTACGACTAAAAAATACTTTCCTTTACAGTACACTTATCCCATATTTTCTATTGTAAAAATGATTAATGATGTGACAATAAGCAATAAAAATTATGATAATGAAGAAATTGGATGGTTAAACAGGCATTTGGAAGTTCCAGATTACCAGGATCTTGATTTGAAGGCGAAAAAATACTTGTTAAAATATATTTCAGCACGTATAGACATACAAAACTATGGAAAAAATAATTCAATCGAACTATTGGAATGTTCTGATTTAAACGCATTTATAAGAACTATTTCATGGATTCCCGTTTCAAAAGGGGGAGGAATAGTTATAAGAAGTGATAATTCAAAAATCACCTTACTAGTTAAAGTAATGAATAGTGGAAAATTAAAAATTGTCCTAAGAAGTAGATTTTCTAGAGATAAAAATAAAATCAAATTCCCAATATATATTGATTACACTAAATTAACAGTAAATGACAAAGTTATATTTGATGAAAACAAGTTATTATGGCATGATAAACCATATATTCATAAACAAGACGTTAATGATGGTGAAATTATAAAGATTGATATCGAATGGTTACCATTTAATATGAATTCGGATTTCAGTCCATATCAATAACTATTTATTACATAACCACCACCTATTATCTTTTTATTATGTTTTATTCATTTTTACAACACTTAATTTATTAATTTTGAAATTCAAATAATTAAAATCTATAATTGTCAATTTAAATAAAAAAAATATATATTTCATAAAAAAGATAAATATAAATAATATAAAATTTTGTACAATTAATTTCGGAGAATTAACTATGGTAAAAATATCTATTATTATGCCAGTATATAATGCGTCAAAATATATTGAAAACGCAGTTTTAAGTGTCTATAATCAAACATTAAAAGATGTTGAACTAATATGTGTTAATGATGGTTCAACTGACAATTCCTTAGAAATACTGGAAAAACTAGAAAAAGAATACAATTTCATAAAGATTTACAACCAAGAAAATCAAGGGTCAGGAAAAGCAAGAAATACTGGAATTTCAAAAGCTACCGGTGAATACATAGCATTTTTAGATGCCGACGATGTATACTTAGATAACAATGCACTAGAAAAAATGTATTTCATCGGAAACAAAAATAATGCGGATATGGTTGGAGCAAACCTTAAAAGAATTAACTTAGATGGAAGCATTGATAAAAGATATGACTTTAAAAACACTGATTTTAAATATTTTGACCAAACTGAAGTAGTATTACCAGTAGACTATGGTATACCTTTTGCTTTCTATAGAAATATCTTTAAGAAAGAATTAATTGATAAACATGAAATTGTTTTCCCCGACTTACTTCGTGGTCAGGACCCAATATTTTTAGCAACAGTTCTAGTAAATATTGATGAAATTTACGCAACAAATGCTGATTTATATGGTTATAATAACAAAGTTGCTGGTGGAGTAAATAAGAAAGTAAATAACTATTCCAAAAAATATGATTACATCCAACACTTTAAAAATACATTCGATATATTGAAGGAACATGAATTCTATAATTCTCTTGAAGGTTATAAAAAAGAGTTTCTTAAATACTTAACATTTGAAGATAACTTAATTGATGAAGACATTAAAGACATTCTTCCAAGAGTATTCCCAAATATCAATGACTATTATGATGAAAATGATTTCGGATACCCATACGTTGAAATGGCAATGAACAATAACCCCGAAGAAGTAGAGAAAATCAATCAGGAATTAGATGATTTTAGAACAATTAAGGAATGTTTATTTAGAGAAACATTACTGAACGATAATTTTATTGATGCCCGTTATCTTAGAAAATATGTTCAAATAAAAACAGAAAACACAGACAAAAATAAAGAGTTGGAACAGTTATCTTTCCAGGCTCTGAAAGAAACAGAGAAAAACGTGACCCAGAGAACTCAATTATTAGAAATTGAAGTTGAACAACTTAGAGAAGATGTTGCTGAAATAAAAGAATCTACCGACGCTGTTTTATCATCAAAAAGTTGGAACATAACAGAAACTCTGAGAACATTAAAACACATTTTTAACAAATAAAGGTGAATGAAATGGTTAAAGTTTCCGTAGTAGTTCCTGTATATAATGTTGAAGATTATATACGAGACTGCTTAGACAGTATAGTCAATCAAACATTAAAAGATATTGAAATAATATGTGTAAACGATGGATCACCAGATAATTCCCTAGAAATACTTAGAGAATACGAAGCAAAGGATGATAGAATTACTGTAATTGACCAAGAAAATGGAGGACATGCAGTAGCTACAAATAGGGGAATTGAATTAGCTAAAGGAGAATGTTTATTCTGTATGGATTCCGATGATGTTCTTGAGTTAACAGCACTTGAACATAGTTATGATCGTTTAAAAGAAAGAGATGTGGATTTTGTAATGTTTAAAGCAATAAACTATGTTGATGCTGAAGACCGATACTATGAAACAGAAGTATATTCCATGCAAAAAATCTATAGAAAAGTTGGTAGTGACGTATTCAATTATAAAGATATTGGAGATTTAATGTTTCAAGCCAGTGTTACTCCATGGAGTAAATTGTACAAAAGAGATTTTATTAATCGAGAAAATATTCGATTCCCTGAAGGTTTAATATTTGAGGACAACGTTTTCTTTTACAAAGCATTACTTACCGCAAAAAGAATTTGCTTCCTAAATGAATTTTTATTCATAAGAAGATGGTATTCCACTTCCTCAACTATGAATGGAGACCTTCGTTTTATTAGTTCAATTGGTGTTTCAAACCTAGTTATTGAAACATTTAGAGAAAATCATGAATTTGATAACTATAAAAAACACTTACTTAACAATAAAATAAAAAATAATTACATGAGATATAATAATCTAAAAAAACCATTTAAAGAAGAATATTTCCAAGCATTGAAAGAAGACTTCATAAAAATATTAAACGATAAAAAGTATTACCTTGATTTTATTAACTCTGTATCTTATAGACATAGAAGAATATTCGAACAGGTCATCATTTCTGAAAATCACATAGAATTTGACCAAATACGAAAAACCTATGATGAAGAAATGACCAATTATTACCATCTTGATAAAAACGTATTTAATGTAATCATAAATGCATTTGACAAAATGACGCATAAAAAACAGTTGAATCAACGTAAAATATTTGAAGATAATCAACAACAACTTAAGGAAATACTTGAAGATGAATATTTCTATAAAATATTTTTCCTAAACTTAAATTCATATAATAGAACAATTTTCCAACAGATGCTAATATCTGAAAACTTAGAGGAATACTTATCTTTAAGAAAATTAATCAAAGTAACTAAAAAACAAACAAGAGAATATGAAAAAACAAAAATATTAAAAGAAAACAAATTAAAAGAACGTAGAAAATACAATAGCCTAATAAATTCAAATAGTTGGAAATATACTAAAGTAATAAGAATGTTTGAATAGAACTTTTATTACTTATATTTTTTCTTTAATACTTGCATACTTTACCCATACCTTATAAGCTTTTGTTGATTTGAAATGTTCATTTGATTTTTTTAATTCCTTATTCTCTTTAATCAATTCTTGTTTTTCAAGCTCAAGTTCTGATAATTCTTCTTCTAAGACTAGTTTTTTATTTTCTATTTCTGATTTTCTTTTTTTAAGAGATTTATTTTCCTTTTTTATTGAAGCATATCTTTTAGTCAAATCATTATTATCTTTCTTAAGTTTATTAAAGCTTCTTCGCAATTTCATTTCTCTATTAATTAAACGTTCACATTTCTCTTTAGTATTATGATAATCCATTTTAAAATCAAAGTCATCCATATCTTCAGATTTATTAACTTCAATGAATATTTGTTTTGCTTTATCAGATATTTCATTAAAATGTTGATCTTTTTCATATTCTTCTTTGTGTTTAGAAAAATCTTCTTTAAGTTTGTGATAAAAGTCTTCTCTTAATGTTATATCTTCTATAACATCATAACGAGAATAGACTTTAAGTATCTTTCTATTATATAAAGCTTGTGCAAATTCTTCAAAAAGACCATATTCTTTAAAAACTTCAAAAACCATATTACTTACTATTATTGAATCAGAAAAATGTTCATAATTAGTCATTGTTGAGTTTAAACGCAGCCTTCTATAATATAAATATTCATCATAGAATCGTATTCGTTTAGCATTTAAAAATGCATGCATGAAAAAGACATTATCTTCAAAGATTACCTTTTCAGGAAACTGAATATTTTTTATCAAATTTGTTTTAAACAGTTTTGCAGGTGGTGAAACTGCTACTTTAAATATAATATCTTTAACATCTTCATAAGTGAAAATATTATCATGAACAATATTTCTTAATTCTTTCATATCATAATATTTTAGTGGAGATACCTTTTTTGTCTGATCATCATAATTGATAAGTTTAAAAAGTACCATATCCAAATTATCATTTTCAGCAATTGAATAAGTAGTTTCTAATGCATTTAATTCTAAAATATCATCAGCATCCATGAAATATGTATATTTACCTTTAGCTAAACTAATTCCCCTATTCCTTGCATTTCCTTGTCCTTTATTTTCTTGAGTAAATATTTTGATTCTACTATCTTCTTCCTTATATCTTTTTAAGATATCAGAGGAACTATCAGTAGAGCCATCATCAATACATATTATTTCAATATTTTTAAAGGTTTGATTAATAATACTGTCCATAGATTCATTTAAATATAATTCTACATTGTATACGGGCATTATTACTGAAATTGCTACTTCTTGATTCATATTACCATATCCTCATAAATGCATCAGATATTTTTGTGACATATTGAAAATATTTATTATTACAGGTTTATATTAATTTAAAAAATATTTCATGAAAATTAAAATTATATATTAAAAAAAGGAGGTTATTTAAAAAAAAGAATAATGAAATAATTTTTTTTATAATTATTTCTTATCTATTGATAGTATTATTTCCCTTACGATTGCATCTATAGATTTATTGTTTGATTTAGATAGGATATAATATGTTGAGTTACCTTTCGTTACAAAATAACATACTGATACTTTTTCTTTAGTATTATTTGTGTTATTTGTATTGTTTGATCTACATACAACTTTCTTAGCTTTGATATTCGTATTTCCTGCATCAAAGTTAGTTGTTTCAATAACACTACCCTTTTTATGTTTTTTAAAAGATTTTACTGCCTTATTTAAAGCAACCGGCTTTTTATATTCGGCAACTTTTAGTAATGTTTTCTTATTGTCGATTTTTACCATGCTTGCGCTTTTCGTTGCTGTTTGATTACCATTAACTTTGAAGCCATTTGGTAGTTTGAACGTTGAATTTCCAACATTTGCCTTACTGTTTGAAGAAATAAAATAATATGCTCCGACAATTGCTAATGCTATAATTATTACAGCTATAACAATATGTATCTTTTTCATTTAATTCACCTATAATTATATATTTAAATTAAAATATTTATATTTAGCTTATTGAATAGTTTAAATAAATCAGAAAAATATTTTTCATTCATTTAACATATATAATAATTAGAAAAATATAGGTTGTAATATATTGGATTTTGAAATTAAATATAAAGATGCTATGGCACGTATTGGAAGCTTTGAAACGCCACATGGCAAAGTTACTACTCCTAATTTGATGCCTGTTGTTCATCCAGGTAAACAAACATTGGATGTTAAGAAGTTTGGTGCTGAAATTGTTATTACTAATTCTTATATAATTTATAAAAATGAGAAACTTAAAGAAAAAGCACTTTCTGAGGGTGTTCATAGTCTTATTGATTTTCCAGGGACGATTGAAACTGATTCGGGTTCTTTTCAATTATCGGTTTATGGCGATATTGATATCACGAATGAAGAAGTTATTAAGTTTCAAGAAGCTATTGGAACCGATATTGGTACCAGTTTAGATATTCCTACTGCTCCTTATGTTAAACGTGAAGAAGCAGAAATTGATTTGGAAGTTACCATTAAAAGGGCTGAAGAAGCGTCAAAGGTTAGAAGTAATTTACTTTTAAATAGTGTTGTTCAAGGTTCTACCTATCCTGATTTGAGAGAGTATTGTGCAAAAGAGATTTCTAAGTTTGATGCGGATATTTATCCTATTGGAGCAGTTGTTCCTATGATGGAAATGTATCGTTATACTGATTTAGTTGATGCTGTGATGTATTCCATGAGAGGTCTTCCCGAGAATAAACCTCGCCACTTAATGGGTGCTGGTCATCCTATGATTTTTGCTCTTGCCGTTGCTATGGGTTGTGATTTATTTGACAGTGCTGCTTATATTTTATATGCCAATAAAGATAGGTTTATGATGCCTGAAGGTACTTTGAAGTTAGAAAATCTTATTGAAATGCCTTGCAGTTGTCGTGTTTGTACGGAATATACTGTTGATGATTTAAAACAAATGTCCCAAGAAAAACGAGCAAAACTTATTGCTGAACATAACCTTCATATTAGCTTTGCTGAAATTAGAAAAATTAGGCAGGCCATTTTTGATGGAGAATTGATGAAATTAGTTGAACTTCGTTGCAGATCCCATCCATTTTTGCTTGATGGACTTAGACAATTAGAGAAATATCAGGATGATATGGAACGTTTAAATCCTAGTAGTAAAAAAACTGCATTCTTTTATACAGGTCATGAGTCTTTATCCCGAAGTGAAGTTTCAAGACACTTGCAAAAGTTAGATAATTTAACTCCTAAAAGCAATAACTTAGTTATTCTTCCTAGTACTAGAAAACCTTATAGTAAATATGTTAACAGAGAGTATATTAAGAAATACACGCCTAAAATTTCAAGTTTTTACTCAGATAATTGTTGTAAAGATTATTCGGATAGTGACATTGCAGTATGTGATGTACCATTTGGTATCATTCCTTTAGGATTGGATGAGTTTTATCCCCTAGCACAAAATGAATCACCATCTATTCATGATGAAAATTCAAAGAAATTTATTCAAGCGGTAGTACGGAGCTATTCGGATAAATATGAAAATGTGTTAATTCATAAGAAAGTTGTAGAAGAATTTGAATTAGAAAACTATACTCTTATTGAAGATGAAATTTTGCTTCCTGAAGCAAAGATTAATGATTTTGATAGATTAATTGAAATTGCTGATTATCAATTTGGTAAAGGATCTGGTGTTGCTTTATTTGGAAGTAATCCTAAAGATGTTGAGATTGAAAAAAGTAGAAAAACCGGAAAAATTAGACATGTTTATGAAGATAACAAGATTATCGTTAATATGCGTGCAAGTGATGGTTTTTTAATGCTTTCAGCACTTGGTGCTAAACGTCTGCACAAGTATTTACCTAAACCTAATCTGAGAGTTGTTGTTTCAGAAGACTCAGAGCCTTTTGCACTTAAAGGGAAATCCGTGTTTAATAAGTTTGTGCTAGATTGTGATGAGAATATTCGTCGAAACGATGAAGTTTTAATTGTTAATAAAAATGATGAACTATTAGCATGTGGAAAATCGTTGTTGTCCAGTTATGAGATAAATGATTTTGATTCTGGTCAAGCTATTAAAACAAGAAAAATTTACAAATAAATGAGGGATTTTATGACAGAAAAAAGAGAATTAAAAGTAAAGTCAATTAGAAACGGTACTGTAATCGATCATATTAAACAAAATAGGGCTTCAAACATTTTAAGTATGTTAAACTTGCCCGATGATGAAACTACAATCATGGTTGCTATTAATGTTGAATCATCCATAATGGGTAAAAAAGATATTATAAAAATTGAAAGCAGAGAATTATCAGAGGAAGAAGTAGATAAACTAGCTCTTCTTGCACCACAGGCATCTGTAAATATTATAAGAGACTATGAAATTGTGAATAAATATAATCTTCACTTAACACATGAAATAACAGATGTTGTAAGTTGTAGTAATCCCAATTGTATTTCAAATTCCCATGAACCTATACAACATAAGTTTTACCTACAAAGTAAGGAACCCGTTATTTTAAGATGTCATTATTGTGAACGAACAATGGATTATGATGATATTGAATCACAATTCTAAGAAATAATTCAAGATAATTCATTAAATAAATAAAATAATTAAAAAAAGTAGAGGTTTAAAAAGTGTCGTTTGCATCTTTTAACAACTTAATATTTTGTTTAAAGACTTCTACTGCATCATCCCTTTTTCCTAAGCGTTCAAAACGTTTGTGATGATGGTGAATGATACGGGGAATATTCATATATTCTCCAAATGTTTGAGTCAAATAATCATCAGTATTATTTGGAACATAATACATCTCATTTTCAAATTCTAATTCTTTAAGGGGAAAGATATTGCTTGTTTTGAAAAGATTAAAATCATATCCTGTGAATCTACTTCGAGGTCCTTCAATTCCTGGAAGTATATATTCATGTTTATCAAGATGAATATCGAACTCATCAAAATAATCTTTTAAAGCAGTTTCAATAGGAACTCCTTTCCTATTATTCTTGAAAACTATCCTTTGAATTTTACGGTAAGTTTCTGCATCACAATTTGATATGTCTCCAACATAATCATAAGGTAAAATGTCAATACCACCCAATAAAACTCCTTGAGACAGTTCTTTGTGCAATATTTGTAATATAGGTAATGGCTTATATTTATTCATGTTTATAACTATTCTTAAACTGTCTTCTAATTCAACATCCTTTATTTCTTGACAGATAACTTCTTTTAATTTATCATAATCTGCCCTCATCATACCAATATCAATATCATCATCCCATGGGATAAAACCTTTATGACGAACAGCACCTAAAACCAAGCCAAAATCCATCCAATACTCTAAATCATGTTTTTTACACACATTAACAATAAAATTTAGCAATTCCTGATTCAAAACTTGAGTATACTTAAGCAAGCCCTTAATCCGAATATCAGAATATAAGAAAAGAGTGTTAAATTGCTTATTATACGAAGTTAAAACCTTATCAAACTCAACATTTTCTTTTTTTAACTTTCTAATTTCATTATTCTGCTTTTTAATTATTTTATCCTGATTGTTATTTATTTTAATGGTTTTATCTAATTTAGAAGATAAAACATTGATAGTTTTCTGATTTTCAATATTCTGATTCTTTAAATCTTCAATTGTATCTTTAAAATAACGATAAGTATCACTACTATTTAGCAACCACTGCTTTAAATTATTCAACAAAATAACAACCCCTATATTACTTCTAATAGTTATATTTATATAAATAAAATTATTTATAATTTTTAATAGCTTTTTTAATGAAATAAACTTAAACATACTTCATATTTTAAAATTAAGATTAAAAAAAGAGATGAATGAGCTTTAATTGTTTTCAAAATTCTTATTTACCTCATTAATTTTATTAATCTCATTTTCAAAGTTTTCATATACGTTTTCATGTCCAGATAAAAAATCATAAAATCCATGATCATATACAGACTTAGGAACTTTATTGTAAGAATTTCCATAAGCCATTTTAGTATAAGTAATATAATCATTTGGACATGGATAATTTCGGTCCTCAAACTTAATGGATTTTAATGGGAAAATGGTATCATAACTAAAAATTGAGAAATAACTTGCAGTAGTTTCCACACCAGTTATCAGCGTATCTGTTTTAGTTTTTGAAACATTCAATTTATTTAGTGCTCTCTGAAGTACTACTTCCCTATCTGCACCTTCTCTTAAATCATGACGTAATCTTTTATGTTCATTAACAAAAACTTCTTCTATGTTATCTATTAATTTGGAAGTGTAATCTACTGGGAAAATATCCACAAATGCATATAATTTACCTTTTACACGATATTCCAATTTAATAAATGGCAAATAAGTATTATTGTTAGTTATCGTATCAGTTCTTGCAACAATGTTTTTATCTAATCCACAAATTGTCGCTTCCTTAGGAATAACCTTTAAAAATTGTTCATAATCTTCACGAAGCATATTTATATCACAATCATCATCCCATGGAATAAAACCATTATGTCTAATAGCACCTAATAATGTTCCACCGTACAACCACCAGTTAAACTCATATTTTTTACATATGTTATCAATAAAATCCAACAATTGCATATTTAATTCACGTGACAATCTAACTATTTTTTTAGGTTTGAGTTCATGATAAACATACATATTATTAAATAAAATGTTATAAGAATCTAATATTTTATTCGTTTCCTTTTTATATTTGTTAAATTCTTTAATTAACTTTTCATTATCAGAAAGCATTTCATCTATTCTTCTATTTAAGAAATCAATGGATTCAGATGATGCACTACCATTATTTGATTGTAGTGGTACGTTACGAAGCAATGCCTTTTCAGTTTCTAAAAACTTATCTAGTTGGTTTTGATTAGCTTTAAAATCAGACTCATTATCCACTAATTTATTTAAGATTTCTTTTAATTCCGGATAATAATCATGAATGGTTTTGAACGATATTTTGATTTTCTTAATTTCCTTATCAGCACATTTTTGTGAAAATCCATGAGATGCATCATGCCATACTAACTTATTTCCGTTAATAACTTTTTTTCCGTTAATTTCAACATCAATATAATTAATTAAAACCGGAACCCTTTCTTTATTAATATCCCTAAAATCCATTCCTTTCAGACTTACATTGATTTTTCCTTCATTAATACATATAAAGTCTATTTGAAAATCATTTTTGGATTCAATTTTACATCCATTCCCATTTTCTTTTTTTAACCAATTAGGATAAGTAACATCAAGGTTATTGATATCACTGATTAATTTAATATCGTTTGTATTTACGCCTATATTTTTTATATCCATTCTTGATACATTCCAGGCACCCATTATCCTAACAATATTATAATTTAATTCAGAAAAGTTAATTTTTTTTGCTTCATACTTTTGAACAATATTATCAACTTGTTTTTGAAACTCATTTAACATTTTTAGTTTAATTTCTTTAATTTGATGATTCATTTTATCACTTATTTAATTAAGTTTTAACTAGGTTCAAATAATTATCATATTACAATAAAACTTTATTATTAATTAATCCTATGTTGCTTAACTTATATAATTTTATCCTCATTTAATATAATTTAATATTTTTAGTTTTTTTAAACATTAAAAGTAGTTTATTATTTTTTTTAACCAATATTAAAAGTTTTCCTATTTTTTAGTTATTTTATTCAATTTAAAAACGTTTTTTTGAAACTTTCACATTCAGAATATTTGGAATATTATACTTTAATTGTTAAACAAAATATAAAATAAGCATTTAAAAAGTTCATTTATGAAATTAATTCTGTTAAATTTATTTTTAAAGAATTTGCTATATCCAAAAAGATTAATATTCAATATTGTTTAAATAATATATTATGGAAAATAAAGATTATTGGGAAAAATACTATGAAAATAATCCAAATCCCGTAGAAGCATCCACCTTTGCAAAATTTTGTGAAGGATTTATATCAGATAATAAAACATTTATTGAATTAGGATGTGGAAATGGTAGGGATAGTGTATTCTTTGCAGAAAAAAATTTAATTGTTACGGCAGTCGATCAAGTAGAAAAAGAAATAGAATATTTAAATAAAAAATTTGGTTCAGATACTCTTTCATTTGTTGCAGAAGATTTCTCTAAATTAGACAGTGAAAATAACTATGATTATATTTATTCAAGATTTACATTACATTCTGTTGACAGTGAAGCGGAAACTCGTGTACTAAATTGGATTAAAGATAATTTGAATAATGACGGACTATTTTTCTTAGAAGTTAGAAGTATCAACGATCCTATGTTTAAAAAAGGTGAAAAACTTAGTGAAACTGAAAATATGACTTCACATTACCGCAGATATCTTGATTTTGAAAATACTATTGATAAACTTGAAAAAATTGGTTTAAAAATTGTTTATAAACTTGAAAGTCAAGGATTATCTGTTTATAAAGATGATGATCCAATGTTAATACGAATTGTTGCTAAGAAAGAATTATAAACAATTCTCTTTTTTAATTTCCGAAATGATTCTTGACTTTTTTTAATTCTAATGGAATGTTAATTTGTTGTGGACATTGTTGTCTACATATTCCACAGGAAACACAATTGTGTGCTTTTTTATCATCACTTAAATGGTATTTGTATTGTATTGATTCGTTTTCGTTTCCTGATATCATGTCCATGTTGTATTCCTGGAAGCATTTTGGTATGTCTACTCCAGAGTGGCATGGCATGCAGTAGTTACATCCAGTGCATGGTACATACTGTAATTTTGAGTATTCCTCTCTTACTTCGTGTAATATTTCTTCATCTTTTTCATCCAACATTCCTATTTCTGCAGTATCTACCAGTGATATGTTTTCTTTTACTTGTTTTAGGTTGTTCATTCCACTTAGTACACAGTCAACTTCTTTTTTGTTCCATAGGTAGTTAAATCCCCATTCTATTGTTTTGTAGTTTTTGTCCGATTTTTTGAATATTTCCTGTACTGTTTGTGGTTGGTTTACTGCCAGTTGTCCTCCCCTTAGTGGTTCCATTATCATTGTTCCTATTCCTAGTTTATCTAGCTTTTTTAGTCCTTCAATTCCCGGATTTCGGTCTGTGTCCAGATAGTTTTGTTGTGTCAGCACAAATTCCCATTTGTTATAGTCTTCCAGTATCTGGTTTAAGAGTTCTATGGATCCATGTGTTGAAAATCCCACATGTTCTATTCTTCCATCATCTAATGCTTTATCAATGAATTCATATAATCCACAATTTTTTATCCTTTCATAGTATGACTCTTTAATTGAATGTACGAAGAATAATTCTATACTTTCTTTTTGTAACTGTTCTAATTGATGGTCGAGAATATTATTAAAATAGTCCCATGATGTAATTTCCCATGACGGCATCTTTGTAGATACATGTACTTTGTCATAATAGGGATTTAATAAGTTTCCCAATATTGTTTCACTCACACCGGGTTTTGACCTATCTGAAGTATGGTAAAGCAATGCCGTATCAAAGATGTTGATTCCATGTTCTACAGAATAATCTATCATTTTCCTTGTTTCTTCAATATCAACATCTTCTGGATTATCACTTAATAATGGCAGTCTCATTGCACCAAATCCCAGTATTGATGCTTTTATTCCAGTCTTTCCTAGGGTTCTGTATTTCATATTATTACCTATTACTTTGTAAAATTAAAATTATTAGTTTAAAAATAGATTAAAAAAAGTGGGTGGTTATTTAAGAAGTTTTTATTTCTCCCCTAATTCTACTTCGAATGCTATTGTCGGATATTCAAGTTCAAAGTTTGTAAGCACTTCTGGATGTACTTCCCCAAAGTATCCTTTTAGTGTGAAGGGTAACCTCTCATCCATTGGAATTGCATCGAATCTTGCACATCTTCCCTGTATGAATACGGAATCATCATAGTCTTCAAGTTTCATTTCAAAACCCATGTTTGATACGAATGATTCAACATATGATTTTATTGTTGTGAAGTTTGCATTTGAGGATATTTCTGCTCCTGCTAGTTTTTTGACTGTTATCATTTTTGTTTCCCTGTTTTCATCAAGGTATGCTACGTCACCTATTTCGAAGATTTTTTGTGGTAGTTCTTCATGTTTGTTGTCTTGTAAAAATTCCAGTAGGCTGTTTATGAGTGATTTTCTTATCATTGTCCGGTCTTGTGTGATTGGTTGTGCTACTGTTACTTTGTCGTCTTCTATTTCCTTTCGTAGCTTTGTGTAGTGTTGTTCTTCACTTGTCAGCATTAAGCTTTTGATTTCCGTGAATTTGAGTCCTATCATAACCTGTTCCAGGAGTTTGTCAAATTCCCTTTTTGGGTCTGGTTGTGCTACTGTTGCAAAGTCTGGTAGTTCTGCAGGCAATTCGTTAAATCCGTAGCCTAGTGCTATGTTTTCTATTATGTCTACTTCATGGAGTATGTCTATTCGGTATCTTGGTACTGTTACAAGTACTGTTTTTTCATCGATTTTTTCTGCGTCAAATCTTGTTTTTTCTAGTGTTTCCACTATTTTTTCTGATGTTAATGGTATTCCTATGTATTCTGATGCTGTTTTTGTGTGTACTTCTATTTTTTGTGGCTCGAATTGTGGGTAGGTTATGTCTTCATGGTATGGGTATTTGACTGTCATTGTTTCTATTGTTGCCCCGTTTTCTGATAGGTTGGATGCTATGATGTTTAGTGCGTTTGTAACCGCGTTTATGTCTGTTCCTGTTACGTCAATGAAGAGGTTTTTTGTTTCTGTTGTTAGTTTTGTGAGTTCACTGTTAATTATTGGGGGCATTGACATTATGTTATCGTTTGCATCAACTATTAATGGATAATATTCATAGTCTGCTAAGAGTTTTGCGTATTTTTTTCCTTTGTCATGATTTTCCAGTATCTGCTTTAATGTCCATTCTTCTGTTGTTTCTAGTGGTATGAAACTTGTAGTGTCAGGCTTTCCTGCTTTGTAGTAGAAGGGTCCTTCGACTTTGTCAAGGTCATGTATTCCTATTGCCACCTTTTTTCTGTCTCTTCCGATTACCCAGTGGAGGTGTTCCTGGAATTCCATTATGTTTTTTAGTTGTTGTTCGTTTATGGACACGTTTTTTATTAGGCATGTTGCAACGTATGGTCTGATGTTTTCCAGTTTCTCATCTACTGTTATTGTAGTGTCGGTTTCTTTAACGTTATACTTTGGCATTCCCTTTTCTAGTTCCAAGTATCCTTTGAGTGCTCTTACTATTCCTTCTACGCTGTAGTAGTCTGGCCTGTTCGGGAAGAATTCTACTTTTACTTCTTCTTCATCGTATGATTCTACGTCACTTGATATCATAGGCAATATGTTTATTAGTTCCTCTTTGTCTAATGTTTTGCCTAGTTGTTCAAATAATTCTTCGTATGTGAAATTTATTACGGGCATGTTATTTTTTCCTTCCTTTATTTTTTTTATTTTATTATAAGATTATCATGAAAAATATTGATTCAATTACAAAATGTAATGATCTGTGCTGTATTGAATTCATTTCTATTTCAAAGAAATTGTGGAATAAGTCTACAACCAAATGAATTGAAGCTGCCAGTATTCCTATTGTTAATGATTGGAATACTAGTGATAAGACTATGAAATGGAATATTGCTTCTAAAACTTCATGTACTATCCATGCAACAAATGATGATTTTACTATGTTTAGCACGATTTCTCCAAATATTATGTAAAAGTCAGAGAACGTGTGCCATATTATTCCATGCATTATATCTGAACATGCCAGTACAAGGGCTATATAAAACCATTCTATATTCATTTATTTCACCAGCATTATAATGTGATTAATTTACTATATATTGTTTTATGTTTGTTTAGTTAATTAAATTTAATCAATAAAGAACATTTAACATTGTGAACTTTTAAATATAATTAATACTAATATATCATTACTAAAGAAGATTTCATCTAGATAAAAAAAAACTCGTGCTAAAAAAATTATCATACAAAAAGGGAGGAATAATACTTATGAAACCACCTTGTGAAATAGTAGTATGGTACGTAATACCATCAATACGATCAAAATTGGCAAAAGAACTACTGAAACTAGGCATGAAACAAAAAGACATATCAAAACTATTAGACATCACACAACCAGCAGTAAGCCAATACATAAGCGACAAAAGAGGACACGAAATAGAATTTGACCCAATAGTTGAACACTACATAGAAAATATGGCAAAAGACATGAAAAACGGAGACATAGAACCAGTAGACCTCATACCAAGATTCTGCCACATATGCCAAACAATAAAAACAAAAGAAGTACTCTGCCAGCTACACAAAGAAAAAGTAAATATCCCAACATACTGCAACGTTTGTATGGGAAGCAAAGCAGATTTAAGCATCCATGAACTCCACGATTAACAATAGTTGAAAAATACTATTGTTAAACTTGTTTTGAAAAAAAAATAAAAATTAACAAACCACTTCAAAAGTAGTTTGAACTTGTTTATTATCAGTTTTTGTTCCATTAATTAAATGAGATATAGATTGTTTTACTCCATCCTCATTAGTATAAACATAAGTAATATTCTTAAATTTGGATAATAATGCTCCATGTACATTGTTATAAGTATAATTTAACTTTGAATTATTTTTATCTACATAACAGTAATACTCCGAATTATAATCATAAAAATCATCAACTAATGAATCAAAATATTTATCATTAACAATTATTGTAACAAAATTTACATCACGATAATACTCAGCTTCATAAGACCAATAAGCGTAAAGACTACCTTTCTCAATTTTAATAGATTTAAGTAAATAATCATCCAAATATATGTCCAAATAGCCTTTATTTAAAGATAAATTATAATTATTAGTAAATTGTATTGGAATAAACCAATAATAACTGCTGTTTAAATTATGAGCGTTTAACATATCTAATGCAGAGCCATATGGTATATACTGATTTATTCCAATGTTAGACATACCATCTTCATCAGGAACAATAGTTTCATAACAACAGATATATTTTACTAGCATTGAATAATTTACTTTATCATGAACTTTAACTGTGATATTTTTCTGAGAACTTAAATGTTTTTCATTTCCTGCATAGCTAACTGATAAAAATGAATCATTAGAAACAAATGTAATTCGTCCATTATAATCTGTTTTCATAGTTTTATTCTTATTATTTGTTGTAATGTTCACTTTAACATTAGAAAATGATTCCCATTTATCACTGTATTGTTTTGGTTGATGGAACACATGTATACAAATGGTTTGATTATCATTTTTTAATATGTTCTTTTGATATTCAATTTCTATTTTAGTTGCCTTTTTGACTATATATCTACCAACAACAAATGTTTTATCAGTATCTTTTTTAGTTATATTCTTTGACTTAAAACCTTTCACATCAACGTTAATGGAATAATTTCCTTCAACTTTTGGGGTGTATTTAAGAGTTGCTATACCATCAACTGTTTTTTCAGTAAATGTTTTATTATTTATTGAAAATTTAATTTTTTCGCCAGTAATATTTTGACCATTCTCATATACCAATCTAGATTGAATAAACATAGGTTCTTTTAGATTATATTTGTCTTTAACTTCAAATGATAAAGTTGATTTATCTCTGACAACGTCAAAATAACTTATTTTAGTTTTAGCTGGAGCCCGATTATTATCTCCCATAAATTCTGCATAAATTGAATATTTGCCAGTCATATTTGGAATAAAAGTTGCGGGCATTACATTACCCCAATTTCCATCAACCCTATCTATTTCATAGGCTCTATATTCACTATTATTAATTATGACTTTTATTAAGTCGCCATCATTTTCATTTCCAACTACTGGAGAAAAATTATAAGCCGTACCCCAATTTATTACTTTAGGTATACTAAAGTTTTTAATATTTGAGTGATTTCTATCCATAATTAAAGAGAATTTTTGTTTTTTAGCTTTTGATTCTTTATCTCCAGGATAAATAAATGTTATTTTATTTTTTCCTTTTTTTAATTTTATTCCGTTAAGTTTTGAATTATTTAAAGATAAAGTAATTTTTCCCTTTTTAACTTTAATCTTTTTATTTTTATCATTTATTTTAACATTGATATTGTAGTTTTTCTTAATAGTTGTATTTTTATTGTTTAATAGTAAAAAATTAATTTTGAAAGAATCTTTTTTACCATATTCTAATGATTGTTCATTTGAAACAATTTTTGTTGTCATCTTTGTTGCTTTAGTTGTTTTTGTTGCTTTACTTGCCGCATACTTTTTTGTTCCTGCAAAATTAACAGATATTGTATACTTTCCCACTTTACTTAAGGAAATATTCTTTGTAGTTGCCACACCTTTCTTATCAGTTTTAACCTTAAAAGAATTCTTATTCACTTTAACAGTAACATACTGATTCTTCAAAGCTCTATTCTTATTATCAGTCAACTTAGCCTTAACCTGTAGTTGATTCTTAAGTTCATACTGCTTTTTAACATTAGAAATTGTGACTTTAGTCTTTGTCTTAGATGTAGTTGCTTTAACATTTTCTTTTGTAGAGTTTTTAACTACTTTCTTATCAACAACAATACCCTTAACAGCTTTACTTGTATCAACACTCTTCTTTGATACTTTATCACTTGTTTTTGTAACATTTGCTGCACTAGCAACACTTAAACCAACAAGCAATATTACAAGAACTGCCAGTAATAATAATGTCTTCTTTGTATTTAAATTCAAAAACATCATCCCCTTTTAAAAAAGAATTAATAAACAACTTCAAAAGTTGTTTCTGATATTTTATTATCTTCTCTTATTGAATGAGATATTGATTTGTTTACTCCATCATCATTATGATAAACATAAGTTATATTATTAAATTTAGATAATAAAGCCCTTTGCACTTCAGTATAAGAATAAGTCAAAATGGAATTATTTCTATCAATATAACGCCTGCTTGAAGTATCATATTTAAAATATTTGTCAATCACTGAATTAAAATTATATATATTATAATAAGTGCTATCATTCATTTTAATAGATTTTAATAGAATATCATCCAAAAAGATATCTAAATTTCCTTTATTTAATGAAAGATCATAATTGTTTTTGAAACTGATCTCCAAATACCAATCACTATCATACTCCTCTTCGGATTTAACTATATTCATTAATGAAGAATAATAATATTTCACATAGCCAAATTCAATATCCTCATCCAAACCATAAGGGTATTCCTCACCACGTTCAATGATATAATTAATTTTCATAGTATAATTTGCATTTTTGTGAATATTTACTGAAACATTCTTTTGTGACTTTAAGTGAGAACCATTTCCAACATAGTATATATACAAGTTTGAATCTGCAGATGAAAAGTTAATTTCACCATTTGAGTCTGTTTTGAACGTCTTATTGAAAGTATCTGTTTTTATATCAACATTAACATTTT
>JAFRMD010000148.1 GCA_017430835.1 Methanosphaera sp. | reverse complement strand
CCTACACAAGCAAAAGCAGTTTTCTCGACAACGACATATTACCATCATTTGATGAAAATCAAAAAGGAAAAAAATATGAATTCAAAGGCAAACGAATATACCGTGGATTATACAAAACACAAAAAGGTAAACTATTGAATGTGGATGTTAATGCTGCTGCCAATATTATTCGTAAAAGTAAGCAGAAATTCAACTTTGAACGACTGTATAAGTGGGTCCAGACTGCTCCAAGTAAAATCAAACCACATAAAATATAATATTATTATATTTAGAAGATATGATAATTATTATTGTTTGATTTGAACAAAGGTAAAAAAAAATGAGTAATACTTTTTTGTATTAAAAAATCATTTATGCCAAGTCTCTGTTAGTGTGTAATCCATAATGTATGAACGTAATTCAAAGGGATTTAAATGGTAAAAATCGTAATTATTCCAAAAATTTTTTAAAATATTTTTCTTCGTATATTTTTTTAGAGGTTGGTTATGATAAAAATATTCTTTTTTATTGAATTTAAGGATATGGTTTGAAAATTCGTTAAAATCAATATATTCTTTCTGTAGATTGTTTAAGAGAGGGATACTGTCATATAAAAATTCATTAATTATTTTAATTTTCTTTTTAACGTCTTTATTTACTTCATTTATTCAGTTAATAAATCGTTTAATATCTTCTTTATTATAAACGTTTTTAATAAATTTGAATTTACATCTTTTTAATGCATTATAGAAGTTTTTATCAAATGTTATAAATATGAATGTGATTTTATGGTTTAAATAGTATTATAAATATCTAATATAATCTGATTATCTTCATCATGAGATTTATTTAATAACAATTGTTTGTTTATTTTTTCATGATTTTTAATATGGTTATCAATTAATATTAATTTTTGATATAATTTTTGCTTGTGAATATCCATATTCTTTTTTATTGATAATTTGTACTTGTTTAACACATTTGATAGATTATAACCTTCCATACTTTCATCACATTTATTATCCCAAATTTTTGTTAATGTGTATTCTATATCTTTAATCTTGAATTTTTTGTATGGGTTATTTTTATAGTGTTTTGTAAATGTTTTAATAAAATTTTCTCTAGTGAATATGTTATTATGATTATCATCTAAAAAATAGTATTGCATCACCTAATATAACGTTTATTATATGTTTTTCCTATTTATTACGTTGTCACATTCATCCAAGACGTGTTTTGTAAAATAGAAGTTTGCATCAGATTTTCTAAAAAAAAACTTCTCATTATCTTATAATTAGGTTCAACAAAAAAATAGATGGGATATTAATGAGTTAGTATCAAAGCATATGTTTTCTGTATTCATTTTTCTATGTACTCCAATGGCATTGTTTCTTTAAGAATCTCCACACCCTCTTTTTCATTATTTTCATAATACTTATCATAAAAAATGTTAATGTCCTGCTCTAATCTTAATTTATATCTAGTATATGCCTCATTATACTCTTTTAAATTTTTTTTCCAATTAATATAATCATTTTTAATATTTAATATTTTATGAAAATCATCAAGAAGTTTATCAACAAAAAGTAATGAATCATAATTTTTTTCTAAAAATGAATTTATTTCTAGAAAAAACGTTTCTACCAATTTTTCAAGTATGTCAAATAAATATGTTGACATGGATCTTATTTCAAGAAAATCATATAATAAATCTTCATTATAATTATCATTATTTTTAAGAATTGATGAAATAATTGGAAAATATTTATTAAAATTTGTTACATTTAAATCAATAGAGTTTATTATTTCGAAATTAGAAACTTTATTCTTATCTCTTAATGAATTATAATGGGGATTTGAATTACATTTAGTAAACTATTTAAATTTCCATCTGCAAGCATGTCCATATTTATTACCTACTATAAATTTATTTTATCAATATAAAATGAATACAAATGTAAAATTAAGATGTGGAATATATATTAATTATATTGAATTAATTATCAATGCTTTATATATGTTTTAATATTTCGTATTATTATTTTTGACACTTTTTTTACTATATTAAATTAAAAAAAACTTTTAATGTCTATTTATATCATATTTTGATTTTGAAGTTTAACTTTTATATACTTCAATATGATTAATCTTATCTTATTTGGAATATTTATAGTTATCAATACTAAAATCAGTATTAAGTTATTTTGTTAAAGTTTTCCGTTCCCTTTTTATTGTAAAATGTTAATTAGTTTCCTTCATAGCATAAATGTATCTTTATCAAATAATATTAAAAAATGTCTTCAATATATTAAAATATTTGCATATTAAATGTTTTTTCTTGTTTTATCTTATTATTCCACCGATTCCTTCAAGGTATTTTTCCACGTAGTTTTTATCGTTTTTCTTGAATGTTGTGTAGTGGAATGTTAGGCTGATTGAGTCTTCGTCTATCTGTTTTCCCGTGTAGGTGTCTTTTATTTCTGCATCTATTACTGGTTTTATGTTTTTGAAGGTGTTTAAGAGGATGTTTTTGTTGCATCTTTTTGGGAATATTACTGACACGTCAAATGAGTATACTTTTAGGTTTTCTGTTTTCCATTTGTATAGTTCGTCATCGGTTAATTTGTTAATGTTTGATATTTTTAGGTTTATTTTCTTTTTGTTTTGTGTAGTTAGCGTTAATGTGTCTGATGTTACTTTGTCTACTGTTCCTACATGGATTTTTTTTGAGTATTGGTGTTTTACTCCAATTTCTTGTCCTATTGAGTTGTTTAGTTCATCTAAGTCGTGTGTTAGTGAGCTTATTGCTTTGTCTGATCTTCCCAGTGCTTCTTCGTATTCGTCCAAGTGTTTTGCAGAGTTTGTCATGTTTTGTATAAAAGAATCTTCCTGTCCTTCTTCTATTATTTTTGATAGTTTTATTTCTTCTTCAATTAATGTTTTTCTTGATTTTAGGGTTTCTGGATTTGATTTTTGTATTGAGTAGTATAGGTATGGGTTTTGTGATACTATACGGCTTACCATGTCTAGCATTAGGCTGTATACTGGGCTTGCAAATTCTCTTGATCTTTTGACGTTTATGTTTAGTTTTTTTATTGTGGATGCGATGCTGATATATGAGAAGTGTGTTAGTCCTTGTACTACGCTCATTGTTTTGTCGTGTTCTTCTGGTGTTGTAATTACCACTTTTGCTTTTTTGCTTTCCAGGAAGTTTTTGATAAGGTTTAATGTTTTTTCTGATCTGTTTTCGATTGGTGTTAGTATTATTACCTGTCCTTCTAATGATGGTATTCTAGGTCCGAACATTGGGTGGCAGGGTAAAATTTCTGTGTTTTCAGGAGAGTATTTCTTAAGGGCTTCTGATGGCTCTTTTTTGATGGAGGTTATGTCCATTAATAATGAATTTTCCGGTGCATATGGTGCCACATCTTTTATTGTTTCCACCATATTATCAATAGGTACACTAAATATTATCAGGTCTGCATTTTCTATGGCTTCTATATTGTCGTTACTGTATATGGCCCCTATTTTTTTTGCTGTTTTTTCTCCTGATGTTTTGTCACGACTTGTGATTGTGACGTTTAGGTTTTCTTCTTTTACAAGTTGTTTAGCTATCCATTCTCCTAAACCTCTTGAACCACCTATTATTGTCACGTTTCTTATTTTTTCACAAGTCATATTTTTTTAGCTCCTTAAATATTTTATTTTTCTATTAATTCTATTTCTTTGAGGTTATATTTCAATTTTGGGTATTTTCTTGATTCCATAGAATTCACTTATTACTTCGATAAGTTCTTTGGTTTTGGGATTGTTTATCATTTTCTTGAATGATTCTAATTCCTCTATGTTTTTCAGGTATAGTCCTTTCTTTTTTATTATTTGCCCGTTTGATGTTGGGATTAGTTCTACGAAAACTATTTGTTTATAGTTATTTTCTGGTGGCTTTACTACATAGACTCCTTCTACATTTGTTTCTATTCTTTCCCATTCTCCTGATTCTTCTATTGCTTTTACCAGGTTTCTTTTTTGTTCGTCGTTCATGATTTTTAATTTTTTCACTCCTATAATTTGTATTACTAATTATGTATTTAATCATATAAAAGTATTACTTTTTTAAATAATAATTAATACCAATATTAAGCATAAAAATAAAACCAATAAAAATCAAAAGCATTAAATATGCAAATAAAAGAACAGGACAAAAAACAAGGATTAATAGAAATAGTACCTGAAAGCATAGATGACCTATGGCACCTATCACATATAGTAGAAACAGGCGATTACGTTTCAACACTAACAACAAGAAGAATACAGGACAACGACAGCGGAAAAACAAGAGCAGACCGTGGAGTAAAGAAAACATTCTTCTTAGGAATAAGGGTAGAAAAAATATCATTTCACAAATACACAGGAATGCTAAGATTCACAGGAATAATAGAATCAGGACCAGAAGACCTAATACCATTAGGATCACACCATACAATAAACGTACAGACAAACAACAGCATAAAAATCAGAAAAAACTGGAATAAATGGTCACTGGACCGACTCGAACAGGCAGTACAACAATCAAAAAGACCAACAGAAATCATAGTCGCAATAGAAGACAACACAACAGACCTTGGAATAATAAAACAATATGGCATAGACTACATAGGACCAATAATGGGGGACATATCAGGAAAAAGAAACATAGCCAAAGACAGACAAGAAAAAATAAATCAATACTATGAAGAAATAACCAAAACAATAAATAAATACGATAAAGTAAATAAACTAATAATCATAGGACCAGGATTTACAAAAAACGGGTACTATAATTACCTGGAAGAAAAATACCCAGAACTAGCCAAAAAATCAATACTCGAAAGCACAGGAAGTGGAGGACACACAGGAATACAGGAAGTACTTAAAAACGGACTAATAGAAACACTATCACAAGATGCAAAAATAGCAAAAGAAATATCACAGGTAAACAGATTACTGGAACAAATAGGAAAATCATCCAACATGGTAACATACGGCATTAAGCAAGTAGAAACAGCAGCAAACATGGGAGCCGTAGAAAAAATGCTGGTATTGGACAACTTAGTGAGAGAAAAAACTACACAAAACATTATGAACACAGCCGAAAACATGGGAGGGAGTGTTGAAATAATCAGTAGCGAACACGATGCGGGAAAACAACTGGAAGCACTAGGTTCAATTGCATCATTTTTACGATATCCAATATAACAAAAGAAGTTTATATTAAAATCAGTATAAATAATAACATAACAAATATAGATAATAAATATTTATAACAAATTAAGATTTAGGTGAATGTATGGAAATATATTTAATGTGGATTTGTGGATTCATTCTCACCTTAATACTAACAATATTATTCACAGTAATATTCACAAAAATTAAAGGGAATCTATATGAAGACATACGCGGTGGAATTCCAAGGGCAGTAGGAATAGCACCATTTATATCCATGCTGTTATTTTTCCCACAACCCTATAACTATCTAATAGCTATTATTGGGATAACAGCATTCATAGATGATATAGTAGGTCGTAAACGCCTAACAGCATACCTGGAAGTAGGACAGTTATTCAGAGGAATTGGAATACTCCTTGTAATGATAATCGGTTATACAATCATGGGGCCAGTTGCAATATTAGTGGCTTTAATGGTACAAATACTTAATATTGCCGATATGCAACCAGGAACAGCATGTATTACAGTAATCCTAATGTCCGTAGTATCATTTGCAATACTGGCAATATTAAACTCTCCAGCATACTATATACCAATATTATTAATACTAATAACATTAGGTTACATGTCACTTGACTATTCCGGATATATAATGATGGGAGAAATAGGAAATCATTCCTTCGGTGTTGCATTAGGAATATGTCTTGCATTAGTATCTGCAGAATTAACTAAAACAATAGTGCCAGCATCAGCATTCTATCCAGTTGAATTTATAATCATGTTAATCTTATTTATAATCACAGCAGTATTAATAGCACATTTAAGAAGAGAAACATTAGATTACTATTTAACAAACTATTTACATATAGAAAATCCAACATTTGGAGATTTTGTAATGGATGTATTAACTGGTGGAGGATTAGGTGACCTAGTAAGAAAGTTAGTGTTAGATAATTCTCAAATTAATGTCGAAAATTCTCTTTTAATTTCATTAGGTGCAAGAAGATTAGTGTACAATCCAGTTAGAAAAACTGTTTCAAAAAACAAACAGTCATTAAATAGGAATGATTCAGCATTAGAAGAATAATTCCTTAAAACTTTTTTTTTAATCATTTTTTAATTTAAATTACTATTTTTTCACAGTTTAAACCAAAACATTTATATATAGATTATAGTATATGTAACTCTAGAATACATAGTTTAGGGAGATATGTAAAAATGTATGAAGTAATTTTAGAAAGAGATGATTGCACAATGTGTGGACATTGTGTAGAATTAGACGACACATTATTCACATTCGATGATGACGATAGAGCAACATTAATCGGTTCATCAAGAGATGACGAAGTAGACGAATTAGAAACCGATGAAGTAGAAATATACAAAGAAGCTGCTGATAACTGTACTGGTGAATGTATAGAAGTCTTTGATGATGAAGGAAACCCAGTATAATTCTTTTCTATTTTTTAATTTTTTTAAAGTAGTTTCGTACTACTTTTCATTTTATTTATTAAAAACTATTTTTTCAACGAATTCAATTAATATATTAATAATTATTTAGATAATATTAATTAAAAACAATTTTTAATAATTATTACATTTAATTATCAGGTATGATTTTAATGAAATTACTTATTTTTGTTACTGGACGTGGAATTGGAGGAGATGCGGTAACAGCTTATAACATTTCTCAATATTTGGAAAACAAAGATGTCAATACAAAAATTGTATTGGATCCATCAGCACCAGGATATTACTTTAAAAAACGCAATATAGAATGGTTAAAATCACCAATTCCTGCCGCTGGTGGTCATGCTTCATCAAAATTATCATTACTTAAAGCAGGATTAAAATCAATTAAAGCAATTATCAGTGGGGCAAGATTAATAAAAAAAGAAAAAGCCGATGGTGTAGTTGCTGTTATTGGTGGTGGAACAGTAATAGGTTCATTATCCGCAAAATTAGCAAGAGTACCATCAGTTGGTATAGTTGCAACACCAACAGATACAAAAATATCATTAAAAACTAATCCAACATTAATGCTTCCTGAATCACCATATTTTACACATGAACATGTTGAATCTAAATATGATGTAGAAAAACAATATTCACCAATTAAAACAGATGTAATTAATGGAAATAAGGATAATATAAAGAATAAGTTAACAGACAAATACGATCCAGACAAAAAATCAGTATTATTCTCGTCCGGTTCAACATTATTTGATGACATGGCCAAAGCAGCAAGAAAATACGCTGAAGAAAATGATAACGTAAACATATTTCTTATAGGAGATCCCCTTAAAGAAGAATTAAATCCCATTATCGACCATCCAAATATAATTAATCTTGGATACATTAACTACATTGATGATTTGTATGATTTAATAGATTTGGCAATAATCACAGATGATGGCTTAACATTACATGAAACATTGGCTTGTCAAATACCGGTTGTTGTCGTGTTGGGCGTAAAATATGGACGTTATCATGGATTATCTAAAGTATTTGAAGGAGCAATTGTAGAAAGTAATGTTGACAACATATCAGAAAAAGTTAACCAAGCTTTAGACAATTATGAAGCCATGAAAGAAGCAACAAAAAAATATTCAGAAGATATATTGAATGGACCAGAACATTTAACTAGTTTTATAATTAATCACATGTCCAAAGAATAATCTTCTTTTCAATCTTTTTTTTACAGGTATCTCTTGTAATATTCAGTTAACTTAAAAATACCGTCAGTTGATGGGTGTATTTCAAGGAAATTCTCAAATTCATCAGCTTTTTTACCATCTTTAATACACTTTATCATATAGGGTAATGCAATGTTTGATGAAGGGCTGATAGCTAGTATGTTATGTATCTCGTTGCTATCGGGGTCAATGTTTTCTTTAGTAAATCCTGTTTTTCCTTCAAGAGTATGCCAGAAGCATCCAGGTCCAGCAGAACCAGGTAATGTAACCGTAATGCCACTATCAGATACTTGGCTACCTTTAAGATAACTAACATCATATGGTAATGTGATAGTCAATGGTATTAATGAATAGTCTGGGATGATCTTTTCTCCCATGATATTTTTTATTGCAGCCATTCCTTCCATTCTTGAAACAGGCGTGGATAAAATACCACCTATTACGTCTCCAGCAGCATAAATGTCTGGATTTGAAGTTTGCATATATTCATCTACAATAATATTTCCTTTTTCATCTAGTTCTACGATATTCTTTACTAGGTCTGAGTTTGCAGTTACACCCGTAGCAAGCAAGACTTTACCTTCAATTTCACCATAATTTGTAATAACTGATGTATCTGTAATCTCTTTAATTTCAACATTTTCATGTACCATTGTATTATTCAATAATTTAGATACAATATATTGCTCAGCTTCATCATCATTTAGCATTTTAAGAAAGCGTGATTTGCATAATATGTCCACTTGACTACCCATGCTTGAAAAAATTCCAGCATATTCTGCGGCAGTAGAACCACCACCAACAATAACTAATTTCTCAGGAACTTCCTTAATTTTCAAAGTATCCTTATAAGTTAAAGCATTTTCCACACCTTTAATATTTGGAATAAAAGGGTTTGAACCAGTACAAATTAATAATTTATCATAAGGATATTCATCATCCTCATTTACAATTACTACTTTTTCATCACTATTTACACTAGCTGTACCGTTAACAAAGTCAACACCGGTGCCAACAGTTTCATTAGTTATGATGTGCCTAATTTTCTTCTGAGTTTCCTTAACTAGAGAAGTTGCTTTCTGATAATTAATTATTGGCTCAGATTCAATAACGCCCAATTCATTAAAATTTCTAGCATCCAGTAAGTGTTTAGAAATATCACTTAAAGCACAAACTACCATACATGCTTGATTAAGACATTTTCCACCAATATGTCTGTTTTCAATTAAAGTTACATCATTTCCTTTTTCGGCAGCATACATTGCAGCAAAACGTCCTGCAGGTCCTGCTCCTATAATTACAATTTTAGTCATCTTAAATCACATTTACTCATATTAATTATAATTATGTTCTCATGAGCTAAAAAAATTTTTCAAAAAAGTAATTGTGGTGGTGAAGAAAAATATTATACGTTACTATACTTGATTATATTATCCAATTGTTTTCTAGCACTTCCATCTTCAATAGCCTTTTTAGCAATTTCAACACCTTCTTTTAAAGAATTCGCATTTTCGGTTACGTATAAAATACTTGCAGCATTCATTAAGCACAAGTTCATTCTAGCCTTATCCTTGGTGGTTTGAGTAACATTATTTAATATGTTAAGTATGATTTTGATGTGTTCCTCGGCCGAATCAGGAGCTGTGATATCTTTGGCTTTAGAAGTTTCTAAACCAAAATCTTCTGGAGTAATATATTCAACCGTTATTTTTCCATTATCAATAAAAGCTACTTTAGTCTTTCCCACATTAGAGATTTCATCCATTGCAGGCTTTCCATCTGCATCAAAACCGTGAACAATCATACCCCTTTTAACACCCAAATTACTGGAAACTTGAGCAATGCTTTCAACCAAATTAGGATCATAGATGCCAGTCATTCTAGCAGTAACAGGACTAGGACAAGAAATGGGACCTAATAAATTAAATATGGTTCTGGTTTTAAGTTCACGTCGAATCTTCATAACATTCTTTGTAGCAACATGATATTTTGGAGCAAAAATAAAAGCAAAATTACATTTTTCAAGTGAATAAATAACTTGTTCAGGTTCTAATTCTATATTAACACCCAATGCTTCCAAAGCATCAGCACCACCAAATTTACTGCTAACGCTACGATTTCCATGTTTGGAAATTTTAGCACCACATGCACTGGCAACAATGGAACTAACAGTACTAACATTAAAAGTTTTAAGAGTATCTCCACCAGTTCCACAACTTTCTGCAAGATAATCATCAGGTTCGTATTCTATTTGGATTGCATGATCTTTCATACTTTTTGTTAAACCTGTAATTTCTTCAATGCTTTCTCCTTTAATGCGGAGTGCCGTTAAAAATGATGAAACCACAGAATCAGGATATTCTCCACTAACCAAATCATCCATACATTCATAAGCTTCATTCTCTGTCAAATCACGTTTATTGTCAATTACATCTTCAAGAACATCCATAATCATTTTATTCACCTTTCGTTGCTTCTTTCATTTCTATAATGTAATCCTTAATTTCTGCAAACATTACATCAGTATTGCCCAGATTATATGCGATAATATTAATTAAAGCACTGCCAACAATGGCTCCATCAGCACCAGCATCTAAAACTTCTTTAATGTGTTCTGGCTTGGAAATACCAAATCCAACACATAGTGGAATATCCGTATGCTTTCGAATTCGCTTAATTAAATCAGTAGAATCATGTTCAACTTCACTTCTAGCTCCTGTAGTACCCATTACAGAGGCTATGTAAATAAAACCGCCAACAATCTTTGTAATGCTTTCTAATCTTTCGTTACTTGTTGCTTGAGAAACTATAAATATTTGTTCTAAATCATACTTTTTGCTTGCTTTCAAAGCATCATCAGCTTCTTCAGGAGGTAAATCTGCAATAAGAACTGCATTAACTCCCACTTCACTTAATTTTTTATAAAACTCATCAATTCCATGTTTGTAAACTAGGTTGTAGTATAATAATAATCCAAACGGTTTGTCAGTGTATTCCCTTAATTCTTTAAGGAATTCAAAACATTTTTCAATATTCATTCCACTAGCAAATGCACGTAAATCTGCATTTTGTACACTAGGGCCATCTGCAATAGGATCTGAAAAAGGAAATCCTATTTCAAGAGCATCTGCACCATTATCCACTAATAATTTAGCAATTTCTAGGGATGTATCATAATCCGGGTCACCAGCTACAAGAAATGGAATGAAAATACCCTCATTATTGTCATTAGATTTTTCAAAGATTTTAGCATAAGATAGTTTGTTCATACTTCCACCCCTAACTCTCTAGCTACAGTAAACATATCCTTATCTCCTCTTCCAGATAAGTTAACAATAATACATTTACCTTTATTCTCTTCTTTTTCGGCATATTTAACTGCATATGCAACTGCATGGGAACTTTCCAATGCAGGAATAATACCTTCAGTTTCACACAATAATTTAAAAGCTTCTAAAGCTTCATCATTCGTTATTGGAACATATTTTGCTCTGTTAATGCTTTTTAAATATGCATGTTCAGGACCAACACCTGGATAATCTAACCCAGCAGATACGCTACTGGTATCATTAATCTGTCCTTCCTCATTTTGTAAAATGATGGATAATGAACCATGAAGTATTCCTTCCGTTCCTCTGCTAAGTGTTGCACCATGCTCATCACTTTCAATACCGTCTCCACCAGCTTCTACACCTATGAGATCTACTCCTTTATCATCTACAAATCCACTGAAAATTCCCATTGCATTACTTCCCCCACCTACGCAGGCTATAATTGTGTCAGGCAATTTTCCTTCAAGCTTAATAATCTGTTCTCTTGCTTCTTTTCCAATAACACTTTGGAAGTACTTAACCATTGTAGGATATGGGTGTGGTCCCATTGTAGTACCAATAAGATAATGGGTAGTGTCCAGATTAGAAATCCAGTACCTGAACGCTTCATTGATTGAATCTTTCAATGTTTTAGATCCCATATCTACAGGAACAACTTCCGCTCCAGACAATTCCATTCTGAACACGTTAAGTTTCTGTCTCTCCACATCAGTTGAACCCATAAATACTTTAACATCCATTCCAAGTTTCGCACCAATAACTGCCGTAGCAATTCCATGTTGACCCGCACCAGTTTCTGCGATGAGTTTGGTTTTTCCCATATATTTTGCTAGCAATCCTTGTCCGATTGCATTATTAATTTTATGAGCTCCCGTATGTAACATGTCTTCACGTTTCAGATAAATTTTACATCCAAGCTTATTTGATAGGTTTTCCGCATAATACAGACCAGTTGGCCTACCAGCAAATTCCTTCAAATAAAATTCTAATTCTTTTATAAATTTTTCATCATCTTTATATTTGTAGAATGCTTCTTCAAGTTCTTCAATTGCAGGAACTAATAATTCCGGAGCATACATTCCACCGTATTTCCCAAATTTTCCATCATACTTCATAATATCACGTTTCGTTAACCAATTTAATAATTTCCTTAATTTTCTTCAAATTCTTTCTTCCCGGTTCTTCTTCAACTCCACTATTCAAATCAATTCTATCAAAATAACATAATTTTTCCTTAATATTCTCTAAATAATCTAAATTCAGTCCGCCAGCTAATGTTACTTCAGTCTTAGGACATTTACTCTTCATGATCTGTGCTGCCTTTACTGCTGTTTCAATAGGTATTTGTGTGTTGGTTCCACCAGTTTTTCCATCTTTAACATAATCAAATAAAATATTATCAGAATATAAACAGTACTTTTCTATTTCATTAATCTTTTTCGTATTAATTCTGTCTGTTAAGCCTATAACTTTGCTAATGTTAATTTTTTCACAATTATGGTATTGATTAAACCATTTTATATATCGAATATCAAAATCATTCAGTGAATGTAACTGTAAATTAAAAATTCCCGTAGCATTTGTTTTTAAAATTGTTTCATAAGCATTGTTTGGTTCAATAACTAATGTACTGACCCTTTTGTTTAATAATTTTTCTTCAAAATTTTTTATAACATCTAATGAAACATTTCTTTTTGATCTTTCAATATTAATAAATCCTATGCGGTCTACATTTAATTTTTCAATAGCTTTCATTTCTTCCATGTTGGTTATTCCACATACTTTTATTTTAATGGTCATTATCAATACCTCCCTTATTTTTTTAGTGAATTTTTAAGTTCTTTAATATAGTCTCCAATTTTTTCTTCATCCTTATTTTTTAGTATACTTGTACCGATAAGTACTCCGTCAGCTCCATAATCTCGTAATAATCTGGCATCACTTACACTTTTAACTCCACTTTCAGAAATTAGATAATTTGGAACATATTCTCTTAATTCTCTGGTAGTATCTAAATTAATTGTGAAATTTGATAAGTTTCTATTGTTTATTCCAATAATTTTCGGGTCATAATCAACAACATTTTCTAAATCTCTTTTGGAATGACATTCAACAATAGCATCTAGTCCTAAATCCATAGTTATATTCAAATATTTTTCCATGTCTGGACATATGCCTTCAATAAGTAGGATACAGCTAGCATTAGTTGTTGCTGCTTCATATATCATGTATTCATCAATAACAAAGTCTTTTCTTAATAAAGCTTTTTCAGTCAAGAGCTCCGCTTTTTTTAGGTTTTCCAAATTGCTTTTAAAATATGATTCCTCCGTGAGTACTGAAATCATATCAACAGGATATTTATCATATATTGATACAACAGCTTCAACTTTTAATTTGCTTATGTTCCCTTGTGATGGACTTGCAGGTTTGTATTCTGCAATAAGATTAGTGTATTCCTTGTTTCGTAATTTTTCCTGAAATCTATAATACTTATTTTTTGTAGAAGAAAAATCTTCTGCTTCTTTTCTTATTAGACTTATGGATTTTTTTTCTTTAGCTTTATTAACTGAAATTCTTTTATTTTTAATAATTTCATCAATAACTGTCATGTTTATCCAACCTTAAATTTCTAAGAAATTTTTCATTAGAACATCACCATATGTACTTCCTATTGATTCAGGATGAAATTGTATTCCAAAAGTTGGATATTTTTCATGTTCTATTGACATTATTATATTATCTTGAGTATAACTGGTTACTTTAATCTCTTCAGGAATCGTTTTTTCATCACATATTAAAGAATGGTAACGGATTATCTCAAATTTTTCAGGAATGCCTTCAAATAATCGTGATTCTTCATGCTGAATGCAATCTTTCTTTCCATGAACTGGCAGGTGATTTTTTATTTTTCCACCATATTCTGTAAAGATTCCCTGATGACCAAGACATACTCCTAGTAGTGGAGTTTCTTTAAAATTTGTGATTACTTTTGAGCAAATACCGAAGTCTCTTTGATTTGTAGGATTTCCAGGTCCGGGTGAAATAATTATATGCGTTGGACTCATTTTCATGATTTCTTCTATGCCAGTTTTATCATTTCTTACAACTTTGATGTCATCTGTATATTTTATGGCTAGTTGGTAGAGGTTGTATGTGAAGGAATCATAATTGTCTATTATTAGTATCATTATTCCACCTCAATTCCTGATTCTTTTACGGCCTGTACCAATGCCTGTCGTTTTTTCCTGCATTCTTCATATTCTGATTTTGGAACTGAATCATATACTATCCCGGCACCTGCCTGAATTTCAGCTCTTTGACCATAAGTTGTTAGTGTTCTTATTGTTATTGCAAAATCAGCATTTCCATTTAATGAGAAGTATCCTACTGATCCGCCATAGGGACCTCGAGCATATTTTTCTTTCTGATTTATTATTTCCATTGCCCTTATCTTAGGTGCTCCACTTAGTGTTCCTGCGGGAAACAGTGAAATAAAAGCGTCTATTGCATCTAAATTATCTTTGATTTCTCCTGTTACGTGTGAAACAATATGTTGTACGTGTGAAAATTTTTTTATTCCATAAAATTCTTCAACTTTTACAGTGCTTCTTTTGCTGATTTTGCCGATATCATTTCTTGCAAGATCAACTAACATTAAATGTTCTGCCAGTTCCTTTTCATCATTTAGTAATGATTCTTCTAGTTGTTTATCTTCTTTTTCAGTTGAACCTCTAGGTCTTGTTCCTGCTATGGGGTATGATTCAACAATACCATTTTCTAGTCTCATCAACATTTCGGGGCTTGAACCAATTATTTCCCTTTCGCTTAACTTTATGTGGTACATGTATGGTGAGGGATTTATTTTTCGTAAGTGTTCATATAATGGTAATTTACTTCCCTTTATGACCAAATTCTTTGCATTTGATATTACGGCTTGGAATATTTCTCCATCATTTATCAGTTCTTTGGTTTCAACAATTTTTTCTTCATATTCCTCTTGTTTTAAGTCTTCTTCTAAGAATTGGTATTCCATCAGTCCGTTTGTATGCTTTTCGTTATAAATTTGATAGATTATTTCTCTACGGTCTTTGTCTAATGTGGTGTATTCGCAAGTTTTATTTATGTTGTCGTATACTATACAATCTAAAAACAATCCAAATTCAAAGTCCGGATAAATACTGTCATATGTTGGAACATCTTCAAAATATTTGATTGATTCATAGGATACGTATCCTAATAGTCCTCCTCTGAAACCTTCTTGTTTGAAATCATTATTTATCAATCCTTTTAAGTCAAGTAATGGATTTTCTGATTTGTATTCTATTGTATTTGTGTCGGTTGTTATCGTTACTTTATTATTGTGTGCTTTTATTTTTGCTACAGGATTGAATCCGATAATGGAATATCTTGCTAGTCCGCTATCTGATTCCATGGATTCCAGTAGGAATGTATCTTTATAATTGTAATATAAGTTTTTAAATAATTTAAATGGATTTTCAATTTCTATTGGTATTGTTTTGGGTTTTTTTATAAGTTTTTTTAATTCACCAAAAACATTCACTTTGTATCATTTTATCACCTTTGTTATATAATTATATCATCAATGTATTATATAAAGCTTTAGTGTATAAATTTATACATTAAAATATTTATTCATACAGAACATAATAAATAATAAGGACAATGCAGGAAGAAAACCATATGTGGAAAAGAACAATAGAAAAATTTAACAAATATCCATCACAACAAAAAGTCATAAAAAAAATATTAAAACTTGGATTAAGAATAGGCGAAAACAAGAAAATATACTGCCATGATGTAGAAATCAACATATCATCATTAGCAAAATCAATTGGTACAGACAGAAGAGTAGTAATTGCAACAATAGATAACATACTGAATGATGAAAACCTAAAACGAATATTCACAAACATTGAACCAGCAGGCCCGGTATTGTCAAATATCTCCGAGGAATTAGGATTAGGTGTTATAGAAATAGAAGGCAATGGTCAAAAATATGGTATATTAAATCAAATAACAGAAATACTATCCGAACAAAAAATAAGTATTAGACAAGCCTATGTAAGTGATCCCGATTTATCTCAAATTCCACACATAACAATAATTACCAGCAAACCAGTTGATGGAAGAATCATTCCATTGCTATTAAAGATAGATGGAGTTTCCAAAGTATCTATGTACTAATTAAAAAGATGAAAATAAAAGAAGTAGATACATTAAAATATTTTTTTTTTCATTTATTGAGTGTTGGCATAAATTATTTTTGCCGTTTTTTGAGTAATACTTTTTTGAGATTTTCACAGGAATACTATCTATTTTTTCTTAATTTTTAATTTTATCATTGTTTTATAGTTATTATATGATATAAATTAATAATTAAGCATAATATTTATATATTAGTAACATTATATATTATTATAGAGAATAAATAGTTTTTAGGTGTTAATTTATGGGTGTTAAAGTTGTGGATTTGAAACAGAGTGAATGGTACATTGGTTGTTTAGATGATGATATTCCAAGTGATAATATCGTGTTTTTGGTAACTTATTTTGTGTTGTCTAATAAGGATATGATTTATGAATTTGTGGATGTTAAAGAGCGTGGAAGACCTATAAATCCTCCAGAATATATGATAGCTCTTCTTATTTATGGTGCTTTACGTCATATTGATGGAACTGATGAATTGGCTGAAATGGCCCAGTATCATCAGAAATTTCGTTATGTTAGTGGAGATTTAAAGCCTTCTGGTAGAGTTTTACGTAAATTTATACAGGAATATGGTAATATTTTCAAACAATTGATGGCTGCTACTCTTAATTTAGCTTATTCTCTTGGTTTAACTGATTTTGATTATGTTTGTGTGGATGGTACTATTATTAAGGCCACTAATTCACCATTTAATGTTATACATTATGAAGATGCTTTAAAATTAATGGAACTATTATTATCTGACTCTCCCGATGAAGAAGCTATTGATGATCTTCGTCGTCCTGCTAAAAATTTCTATTTTAATACTGTAATGACTATTGAACGTAAATTGGAGTTATTGAATAAAATGATTAGTGCTATGAATAAAACAGGTAAAGAAAATATTCCTGCATTCGATATTGATTAACGAAGTATGCATACTAAAAAAGGTTATAAAGAGCCTTCATACAACATGCAATTAGTAACAGACACACAATCAAAGTTAATATGTGCTGTACACATATCACAAAATCCATCAGACCATCATGAGTTACCTCCAACTATGGATAAAGCAGTAGAGAACTTACCAGTTAAACTTAACAAAGTTAGTGCCGATACAATATATAAACAAGAATCCACACTACAATACCTGGAAAAAGAGGGATATGATGGAATAATACCAGATCAACAACAAAACAGGGCAAATCAAGGAAAAATACCAGACAATCTATTCCATAAAGACAATTTTACATGTGATTTTGATAATAATACATTTAAATGTCCATCAGGTGCAATATTAGAACATAAATCCACGATATATGAAGAATCCAAAGATGAAAAAGGTACAAAAATACCAGTAAATCATATTACAATTACAAAGCTTGTAAAAACTGTAAATACAAGGAACAATGCTTATCTAAATCTACAACACACAGAGTAATTCAAGAACGAGGATCAGAACTAAGTATCAAAATGAAATACAAGATGAACACAGAAAAATACCAGAAAGAATACAAACAAAGAGGACATACTAGTGAACCACCAAATGGAACACTTAAAGAACAATATGACATTAATAAGATAATAAGCAGAACAACAGAAGACAAAGAAAATAAAGTAACACTAAAAACAGTAGCATACAACCTACGAGTAATATTCAATAAAATATTAAAAGCAGATGAAACAATAAACTTCAAAAACATAGTAAAATATCATATAGATGATTACATGCTAGAAATTTCACAAGAATTTGATGATATTAAATTTAAGCTAGTTGAACTAAAAGAATCAAAAAGTATTACTGAAGAGTGAAAAATCATAATTTATGCCAACACTCTTTTTGCAAAAAAAGAATTATAGAATGTTACAAATGCCAATAAAAAAAGGAAAAAATTCTTTTTATTAGAATCCACCTCATATAACGTAATAGTTTAAATATTCAGATTATTTATTAACAAGTTCTTTACCTTTCTGATACATGGCTTCTTTTTCCTTTGGAAATATTTTTTCATGTCTTTCATATTTTGCTTCAGCATCAAAAAACCATGGCCAATCGGTCTTGCTGTAATCCTTAATTTGTAATGTGTCACCACTCATAAATATTTCAGTAGGTCCTACAAAATTACTTAAAACTGACTTATAATTATCTAACAAAGACGTATACATCGTATCCGGAGCATTACTGGTCATAACCAATAAAACAGGGATTGATTTTTCATTACATGAAGGTACCTCGGCATTATATGTTAAATTCTGGAAAATTAACCTTTCATATAATGCACGGAATGATGCCGTTAATTCTCCAAGATAATTTGGTGAACCAATAATCAACCCATCAGATTCACGAATAGCATCTAAAACTTCAGTCAATCCATCTTTCACAATACAATGAGCCTTAAATTGCTCTTTTTTACATGCAAAGCAAGAAACACATCCTGTATATTTATCCAACCTGAATAAATCAAACTTTTCAACTGTTGCACCTTCTGATTCTGCACCTTTAATTGCCTCATCAATTAAAACATCAGTATTCCAACCTTTACGTGGTCCTGCATTAACTGCAATAATCTTTTTACTCATATCTAACACGCCCTATATAATATATGTATACTAAGCAATACTCAGCATAAATATCTGTTTTAATATTAAGATTAACAATAATTAAATAAATAAAAACAGTATATAAATTATTGAAAAAATTAATTATGATTAAACGATAATCTTCTAATTAACATATTATAAATTATATTATGTTATTTAAACATATTATATATTTTTAATTCTAATAGATAACTATGATAACTAATAATAAAATATTAAAATAAGTATAACATAAAACAATGCTGTCAAGTTAACGTTCATTTTGTGAGACTGTTTTTTCAAGGCAGTCAAGTTAAAATTTTTATCCCATCATTATCCTTTATTTTTTATATTGTAACCTATTTTTACTTTAAATTTACTTAATTCTATTGAT